>QOAX01000260.1 GCA_003972865.1 Verrucomicrobiota bacterium
GTCGACTTCATGGAACTCAACACGGACGAAGGCCGCCCCAATCCAGACGAGTGGCGCATTCCCTTCGAGGGGCAGTCCATGCCGCAAACCGCAATCTCCCAGGACGAGCTCCGGCAGGAGTATTTGGACGCCGAGATGGATGATTATGATCTGGTGTTCTTTCGACCCGGGGAATGGGTCAATTACACCAAGACATTTGAAGAAGGGCATTACCAGGTCATTCTCAAAGCGGCCGTGATGAGTTCGGGCGCCACCACCCTGACCTTGGAACGGGTGATCGGCAACGCCACCCTACCCGATCAAGTCACCGCGCCGGTGGGTGTGTTCATCGCGCCCGGCGGTGGTTCTTCCTACGACTGGATTCCTGCGACCGATATCAGCGGGGCGCCGGTCACTGTCTCGCTCAATGGGAAATCCACTCTGCGCCTCACGAAAGTTTCTGGCGATACGCGCCTCAATTATTTGATGTTTGTCGCGATGGAGACTTCTGCCGCCGCGCCGAGCGTGGTGATCACCGCGCCCGTGGATGGCGCGGCCTTTGTCCCCGGGGCCGATGTCTCCATCACAGCCGACGCATCTGATTCCGATGGCCAGGTGGCCCGGGTCGAGTTCTTCGCCGAAACCGCGGAAGGTCGACAGAGTGTTGGGGTGGATACTCAGGCGCCTTACGAAATCATCGTGCCCAATGTGCCGGAGGCTAATTATATTTTAACCGCCGAAGCCACCGACAACGACGGGATGATCTCCCGTTCCAGTGCGATCGCGGTGTTCGTGGACGCGACGCCCCCTTCTGTAATCAGTGTCGTGGGAAAGCAGTCCTTGACGGCGGTGCTCATCCAATTCTCCGAGGTTCTCAGGGCGGATACGGCGACAAATGCCGCCAATTACGCCGTCAGCAGCGCCAGTGGCGCGATCGCCGTCACTGAGGCTGAGCTGTCCGCGGATGGAACCACCGTGACCCTGATCACCGACCTGCAGGTCACGGGGGATGAATACACCATTACCTTGAACAATTTATCCGACCTGGCTGGGGCGGGCAATGTGATTCCCGCCGACACCCGGGTGACGTTCAACGCCGTGGGCCCCCTGCTACAGGGAGAGGACGGCTTCGTGATTTGGGAAGCCGAAGCTTTTGACCGCAACCCGGATGGACTCTGGATAGAGGACACCGATCGCCAAGGCGCCTCCGGTGGCGTTTCCATGGTGAATCCCAATGGCACCGGCGGCAACGAATCCAACACCCAGTTGCAATACGACATTATTTTCACCAAGACCGGCACGCATATCATTTGGTATCGCGCCGGTGGGGACAGCGGCACTGACGACTCCATGTGGCTGCATGTGGATGGCGCGCGGCCGCCGAATCGAACCACGGGCAACCGGGCCAGCATGACCGGATTCAATGGCGCCATCTTCGAATGGAACAGCAGGCCACAGGATGGTGCGGGTCAAATGACTTTCGACATCGACGAACCCGGGCTGCACACCATCGCCGTCGCCCGCCGTGAGGACGGATCCTACGCCGACAAATTCATCATCACCACCGATCCCAATTTCAATCCCGACAATTTTGGCGAATTTGGGCCGCCTTCGACCCCCCGGCAGGGCGAAGTGGTGCAAAGCAACAATCAGGTGGAAATCAGCCTGGATCCCGTGGATACCGAAGGGGTGGAAAACGCTTCTGTGACTTTGACCGGTGACGCGGTGATCACACCCGAAGACGCGCTGTTGGTATTGCAATGGCAGCGCAAAGTCGGCGATGAATTCATCGACCTTTCCGGGGAAACCGGAACCAGCTTCATGGTGAGTCCGCTCACGTTGGATTGGGACGGGGCTGTCGTGCGTTTTAATGCAACGAGCATTGGCGCCTCGGCCGTGAGCCAGGAGGCGGTTATTTCGGTCATTCCCGAGACCGCCCCGCCCCAGGCGCTTAGAGCCCAGGGCAACGCGATCCGGCAGCGCGTTAGCGTGTCGTTTTCAGAGCCCTTGAACGTCTCCTCCGCCGAAAAGGCTGGAAATTATAAGATCACCAGCGCCGAGGGGTCCTTGGAAGTCCTCACCGCGACATTGCTGGGCAATCCCCGCTTCGTGCTGCTGGAAACGTCGGAGCAGGTTGTGGGTGCCAAATACACCATCACGCTAAACAACATTGCCGACACCGCGGCGACGTCCAATATTCTCAACGGGGGCCAGGTGAAATTCTACAGCCTCGGCGCCCTGCTCCCACAAACGGACGACGGGCTCATCGTCTTCGAGGCCGAGTCTTATGACTTCAACACCGACGATCTCTGGGTGGAGGACTTCTCCCGGGGTATGCCTTCGGGGGGCGTGTCGATGGTTCTGCCCAACGGCGCCGGGGGCAATGAGACATCCTCCCAGCTCCAGTATGATGTGGAGTTCACCAAAACCGGCGTTCACATCGTCTGGTATCGCGCCAGTGGGGACAGTGGCAACGATGATTCGAGCTGGTTTTGGCTGGATGACGCGCGTCCAGCCAACCGCGTCGATGGCAATCAGGCGAGTATGACCGGTTTTTCCGGCAAGTCCGATTTTGTCTGGGTGAGCGATCCGCAGGATGGAGCTTCGCCGTATACCATCGAGATCGACGAACTTGGGCTGTACACCATCGCACTGGCGCGCCGTGAAGACGGGTCCTTCTTCGACAAGTTTGTCATTACCGACGATTTTGACTTTGATCCCAACGACTACGGTCCAATGGGACCGCCGGAGACGCGGGAAGGATCGCCGGCCCTGCCGGAGGTGACCTTGATGACGCCCCTGGATGGAGAACAATTCGAATCGGGGACATCGATTCCGCTCGAGGTGGAAATTGGCGCATCGGATCGCAATATCGTGCGTGTGCAGTATTTCGCTGGCGTAGAATTGATCGCTGAATCGACCACAAAACCATTCAGCGCCGAGTGGGCCGATGCCGCCGCGGGGGAGCATGATCTGAGCGCAATGGTCATTGACGACGTCAACGACTTGGTGGCCACCGAGCATGCGGTCGTTACCGTTGTCACCGTTGAACCGATTCAAATCACTGAGCTGAATTTGGATGGCACCGGCGCCAACCTAATCATGGAGTGGCAGGGCGGCATGGGTCCCTACACGGTACAGAAAGCCGCAAGTCTAAGCGCGCCAGTCTGGGAAGACGTGGGCGTCGATGTTTTTAGCCCACTGACCCTGCCCGTCGATGGCGCGACCGGATTCTTCCGCGTTGTCGCTCCTTGATCGTGTACCAACGGCGTTTGATCCGCCGAAAGGAAAGGGATCATGAACAAGAGCATGCCACAGGAAACATACCGTTTGCGCTGCTGATGGTAGCTCTTCTTGCTGGGAGCCTCTACTCGGCGCCAACCGCATAATCGACGATGGGATGGGATCTGTTGCCCGAGATTCTGAAACGTATCGTTCCCCCCGCATTCCTTGATCGTGATTTCAACGTGATCGATTATGGCTCCGTGGGAGACGGCATTACCGACTGCAACCCGGCTTTTCAAAAGGCGATCGTCTTGTGACCGAAAAAACGCATAATCCAAAGGAGTCATTCTAAAAAAGCCAGTATCCTTCACATTCACATCCATGCTAGCAACTAAGTGCTGTTTAACCGCTTCGATATTTCCTGTATAGGCAGTGGCCATCAGCGCACGTTTCACTTCCGACTCCCCATATCCCACCAACCCCGCAACAGCACGTAACCGCTCGTATTTGACACCCCCCACCAACAGCACGGCTCCTCCCCACACCTGCTCAAACATGAAGTGTCGTTCAGAGCTCGGCGATATGTTCAGGACCAATCCCGCAACATCCGCCGATGACGCGCGCGCCTATCTGCTTCCAGGTGATCGCCTGTTTTGCATACTCTCTAGGTGAGATTCGCTCACCCTGCCAGCCCCTGTTTTTCCAGATGCGACTGTCGTTTGCATAGACCCCCACAATATCGGTTGTCTGGAGCTTCGATTGGAGTTTCTCGAGCGCGGCTTTCACGTATTCGCAGCGCGTGCACTGCACGAAATAGATCAACGGCTTTGTGTCACCAAGGATATCGGCCGCTTCGGCCACGGAGACTCTGGCGAGGGTCTCACCACCGGAGCCACAGGTCAGTCCAACGGCGAAGTCGCCGACGTCATGCTCGCGGGCAAGACGAGCAACGCCTTCGATCTCGCAGCGCGTCGTGAGAGTTTCGAAGATGATCAGATCGACGCCACTGTTCCTTCTGACTTGCAACTCGGGTACGAATCGTCGACAGGCTTCTTCGCCGGTGATTTGGCTCTCTTGGGCATAGGGTCCGAGCGGCTCAACGCTTCCTAGGCAGCTAGCAACCGCGATCTCGGCGTCCGCCGGGATTGCTTTCTTCGCGCTGTCGACCGCCTGTTCATGGAACCAACGGTGCAAGACTTCTAGACGCTCGGAGCTGGCCACGGCAGCGACACTTTCTGGAAGCTCGCCCGGATCGAGCTTCTCGAGGAATTCCGCGCACTTGGCACGACGTGTGTTGTGCGTGTTGGCGATGAGAATCCTTGCCCCAGCGGCGACGTAGTCGGCGTGGATCTGGTCGTTGATCTCGCGACCCGGTCCATCCACGAAGCAATACGAGCCCCACATCGCACTACGGACATCGATCCCACGGTCTTCGATCGTTGATCCCATGCCACCGTCCATGATGATCGGTTGCTCGTCCCTGGCAAGCATCCGGCGGAGGATCCCCTCCGGCATCGCGTGTGCTCCACTTTTCATGGATCGGTTTACAGCAACGACCACAGTCCGTACTGCTCTTTCTTGCTAGCCTTCGTCATGCGACTGCAGCTCCCGTTGGTTATCAAAGAATCCCCAGTCGAGAATTCCCAGACGTGAAAGCCGAGCTGGAGGTCAAGGACAGTCTGTTGTTTCTCGTTCCACCTGTGCATCAAGAAATTGTCCGGCTAGTTGGCGAGCATGGTCGTTCCCATACGCCCCTTGAAATGAAAGCAGAAATTGAAACATTCCCAACGTCTGGTCTTGAAGGTCTTCCGACTCCCGGCTGCGACTCAAAATCTGCCTGTATATGTCCTTGGTTGTGCGCCGCGAATTGGTCTTGCGAATGAAGGTACGGAACAAGGAATTAAGGGTGGCGTCTTTTGGCGGACTACCTTGGCGTTGTGGGTCGGTTGCCGTTGGTTTTTGCCCGGGTCGCCTGGTTTTGCTTGCATCTTCAATGCGCCGGGGTTTTTCGGGCTTCATGCTCATGGCAGTCCGGAGTTGCGCTGTTTTCATGGTGGTGTATTTCAGGTGGCCTGATCTGGCTGCGCTTAGCCGAGTCCTTAAATGAAACAATTCCTCCGCCTGCCGAAGTGCCATTTGCCGCAGTTGCATGGAATTCTCCGGCATCTGCGACTCGACAATCTCCCTAAGCGCCATGTCCGGTTCTGGAAGTGGTCCCGTAATCTCCTCGACGATCGAGAGCATAGGATGACTCTGTAACATTCCCTGTTCTCCAAAGGCAAGGTAACGAACGGCCACTCGGCGCAACTGACCCACGTCTTTCGGCAAGCGGGTTTCGCGCAGAAGACGAAGCGCATTGTCTCCCTTGGGCATAGGTCCCGTGACCTCATCAATCAGTTGCTCGAGGAATGGTAAATCATGCACTCCGGAGTCGGTAAAGGCGTGTGAACTGTGGACCCTGCCATCACGGACCATCACCAGGGTCAGAACCGCACGGCGATTCAGGGCATAATTTCCGGGGCCTTCCAACCCATCCAAGCTGACCATGATGGGCTTTTCCAGTTGCAATGCCCCGAACTTGCCCACTACGGAAAACTTGTGCCCGCCTGTCACCAGGCCGTTGCGCTGGTGGACCTGTTTTTCAGCGGCGGTTCGGTCGGGACTCAGGAAAATGGTAAACCACCTGAAACCCATCAGGGAGTGTCGCCCACCCAACCGGTCCAAGCCCTGAATCATAGGATAGGTGTTTCGGGTCATGCTGTGCACAAACAGCAGTGCGCCGGGGTTGGAGCCAATCGCCTTGGCGGCATCAAATTCCTTTCCTGCACGTTTTCCCTGTCCATCGTAAATCATTACCGGAGCCAGTGGAGTGTTGGACCGGGGGCCTGAAACGAGATCCTGACCATTCCCATGGTTAATCGCCATTGTCAGAGCCGTAACAATGATGGGAACCCACTGTTTCATGGCATGACTGAAGGACTTATGTCCGGCGATTGAAGGGGCTTCTTATTACCTCGTTGAGGGGCCGCGATTGATGGTGTCATTCGTGATGCCGGTTTGCGGGATCGATATTTTGGAATTCCTTTCAGGGCTTTTTTGAGTTCGCGATTCACCCGGTGCAATTCCATTCCCTGTTTGAGCACAAGCTCCCGCAGGGCTTTGGGATCTGCCGGCAATTCTTCACGCACCAGATCCAGATAGTCCCGTGTATCCGATGGCAGGGGACCGGTAAGATCCTCGATCAAACGCCGCAGAAATTCCCGGTCTTGCCTACCGCTGTCGGTCAGTGCAATTGATTTAATGACTCTGTTGTTCTGAATCATCAACAACGATTGGCTGCACTTTCGGTTCAAGTCCAGATTCACTGGCCCATCCAACCCGTCAAGACCGACCACAATCGGGTTGTTAAGATTTAATGAGGCGTTGCTGATTTTCAGGCGTCTTTCGGCGGAGGTGCGATCATCTGACAAATAGATGGTAAATGATTTGAAGCCCAAAATCCCGTATTCGGCAGTTAATTCATCCAGGGCACGCGCCACTGTCATTCCATTTTGGGACATATGATGGATGAAGAGGAAAGCACCATTGCCTTGGCCAATCGCCTGGGTGACGTCGAACTTCCTTCCGTTAAGGGGCCCGCTGTTTGCATAGCAATGAACGGTGGTCAGCCGGGTTCCTACGGGGGGTCCTGTAACCAACTCTTCCGCAATTGCCCAATTGCCATTCAAAACGCTGGCAAACCCCAGCCCAAGTGCGACGAAAAGTTTCAATTCATTATTAAAATGAAACATTTTTCAACCAAACCTCTATGACCTAACATCCCAATAATTGTTGGGGGGGAGTAGTTTTTATAGATGCCGATAGGATAGCGATAGAGATCAGGGGTCGTCCACTCCAAATCGGGGATGTTTTTACAAAGTTTTGTCTGCCCCTTTTCCGGCTTTCCTCTGACAATTTAATTTATTCCCCACTAGGCGCTTAACGCAAAGGGAGCACTCCATGCTTACCCGTCGCATTAACGGCTATGCAAGCAGCTAAGTGCTGTTTGACGGCTTCTATGTTTCCGTCAATGGCAGCTTGAATAGGCAATTCATTTGGAGACGGCCCACACCCAACCAACAGCACGGCTGCGATTGTTGTGAGTGGGAGGTGTTTCATGCTGCTACTGGTTTGCTTTTTTGGTGGTGATCTTTCGGGTTTCAGCGCCGACATTGTTCAAGTAGCCGGTCATCAACCCGTGCAACTTCTCTGTCTTGTCCGGGAGTTTTTCTGAGAGGTTAAGGTTTTCCTCGACGCTTTTCGAAAGGTCGAACAACTCGAGACGATTGTCCCTCCAGGTTTTGACCAATTTATAGTCGCCTTGGATCAACGCCGTTTGCGCGGTGCGAGCAACGGCTTGGTGAAAAAGTAGGAACGAATTTGAGCGCTGCACTGCGCCTTGGCCCTGGTTGTGGAGTAGGCCTGCCAGGCTGCCACCGTCGAGCGACTTGGGCAGCGGCTTCGTGTGCCCCGCCAATTCAGCCAGGGTGGGAAAGAGGTCCAGTCCGGTGACCGGCACGCGGCTCAGGCTGCCTGGCTTTACTCCCGGGCCAACTGTAATAAATGGCACCCGTAAACCTCCCTCGTACATCGAGCCCTTACCCTGACGCAGTGGATGGTTGCGCGGGAGTTTCTTGTTTTTTTGTCCCGGCATGGTGAGGCGACCGCCGTTGTCTGAGAGGAAAAACACGTAGGTGTTGTCCTTCAAACCAAGAGACTCGATTTTCTCCATCACCGCGCCGATGCCGTCATCAAGGTCGCGGGTCATGGCGGCGAACTCCGGCATGGTATGCTTTTTGCCCTTGGCCAAGCGCTTGGTTTGTTTGAGAGAGTCTTCGCTGTAAAAAATATCGAGGTGCACCGCGTAGTGCGACACCTGGACGAAGAACGGCTTGCCACTCCTGGCCTGTGTTTCCATGAAGTCACAGGTGCGCTGGGTCAGGCTGCGGATCAGTTTGGGATCGTCCTTGGCCGCCGGACCGCCGGTGCCTTTTGAGCCGCCGGTTCCGTTGCCGGTGTAGCCGTCACTCACGTCGTAGCCCATCTCGCTGGGCGTCACGGTATCAAAGCGCATATCCCACTTGCCGAAGTGGGCGGTTTGGTATGCCGGGTTGGCCTGCTTGAGCATCCGCGGCAGACTCAACTGCTTACGGTAGTTGGCGGTCCAGTTCTTTTGATCCTTCTGATAAATATGCCGTGCCGGCGATTGGCCAACGAGCAGGCTGCGCCGAGTGGGACAGCAGAACGGCGCAGGCGAGTAGCCTTGCGAAAACAACATCCCGCGCTTGGCCAGGCGCTCCAAATGCGGCGTGCGGTAATAGTCACTGCGAGTCCGCTCGTCGGCCGGGTCCATCAACACGGACGATCCCACCCAGCTCTGATCATCGCTGAGCAGGATAACGAAGTTAGGTGGCAAGTTGCTTGGCTTGGCGGCATGCAACGACGAGTCGCCGCAACAAAGCGTGAGGACGGTTCCAATTGTGGTGATTAGGAGTTTCATCTGAATTAGGCCAGCAGGTCGCTGATGATGTGGCCGTGGACGTTGGTCAGGCGGCGCTGGATGCCGTTATGGTAGAAGGTCAGTCGCTCATGGTCGATGCCGAGCAGGTGCAAAACGGTGGCGTGGAAGTCGTGCCAGCTAACGCGGTTTTCCTCGGCGCGATGGCCGGTCTCGTCCGTGTTGCCATAGGCGATTCCCGGGCGCAAGCCGGCCCCAGCCATCCATACGGTAAATCCCGGGCCGTTGTGGTCGCGACCGAGACCGACTTTGTTTGACGGCGATTGGGTGAACGGTGTCCGGCCAAACTCAGTGGTGAACGTCACGAGCGTGTCCTCGAGCATGCCGCGTTGCTTGAGATCCTTCAGCAGGGCAGCCACCGGCTGGTCGATGCGCAACGCCTCGCGCGTGTGGTTGCTGATCATGTCCTCGTGGCCGTCCCAACTCGTGCGCGGCTTGCCACCAAGCGGGCCACCGGAGAACAACTGCACAAACCGCACACCGCGCTCCAGTAGTCGCCGCGCGAGGATGCAGTTGCGCGCAAAGTCGCCAGTCTCCTTTCCGGCCAGGCCGTACGACTCGACAATGTGCCGCGGCTCGCTGTTGAGATTGGTCACCTCCGGCACCGAAATCTGCATACGCGCAGCCAATTCGTAGCTTCGAAGGCGCGCGCCTAAAATGTCATCCACGCCGCCGAGCCGCTGTAGTTGTTTGTGCTGCATGTAGGCAAGCAGACTATTCGTGGCCTCGCGCGCCTCTTTGGAAACTTGTTTCGGCGGAAAAAGATCGCGCACCGGATGTTCGCCAGAACGAAACACGACGCCCTGATGTTCGCCCGGCAGAAAACCGTTGCTCCAGTTCGCCGCGCCACCGCTGGGTGCGCCGCGCCGATCGGGGATCACCACAAACGCCGGCAGCGAATCGGAGGCGTTGCCCAGCCCGTAGGACAGCCAGCCGCCGAGCGACGGGAAGCCATTGGTCTGGAATCCGCTGTTCGACATGAACAACGCCGGTGTGTGGTTGCTCGTGTCGGAGTACATCGATCGAATCACCGTCAGTTCGTCGGCGACCGTGGCCAGGTGCGGGAACAACTCCGACACCCACAGGCCGCTTTGGCCGCGCTGGCTGAACGGCCAATCGTTTTTACGTAGCAACCCCACGCGACCAAAGAACGGCTCCGGTTTTTTGCCCGGCGGTGTCTTGCCATGGAACTCGGTCAACTCCGGCTTGTAGTCAAACGAGTCGATTTGGCTGTAGCCGCCGACGAGGCAGATGTTGATCACCCGCCTGGCCTTGGGGGCAAGGTGCGGCCGCAGGACAACGGCTTCTTCGGCCCGCAACAAACTTGTAAACGCGGTTGCGCCCAAGCCGTGCACGGCCCAGTTCAAAAACCGGCGACGATCAATGCCCTGTGTGCTCGCGTTCATTCGATCACCACAAATTCGCTGCTGTTAAACAATGCCCGGCAGAGCGATGGTAAACCGTGTTTCGCAATCATTGCTGTCGCTTGGCTGCGTTCGGTTTCGTCCGGATCCCGTCCCAAGCTCAACTGCCAAGCTCGCCGCGCTTGGCCAAAGGGCGCCTCGCCGGCCTCCTTTCGTACGCGATTGGCCAAGCCGTCGGCCATGCGCCATACGAACACGTTGTTGCTCAAGCTGAGCGCCTGCAACGGCGTGGTCGTCACGGCGCGAGTGGGAGCAGTGGCGGAGGGGTCGGGGCAATCGAATGTGTCTAGAATGGCGTCGCGTTCACCGCGCGGTGAGAAACGATAGATCGTACGGCGATCAAACTTCGGCCCCTTCACCTCTATTGGATGATAGTAGCGCCCGGCGTTGAAATGGATTTCCTTCACGTCCTCGTAGCTCGGGCCGCTTTGTTGCGTGTTCAGCATGCCGGCGGCTTGCAGCAACGAGTCACGTACCGCTTCACCCTCGAG
>QOAX01000258.1 GCA_003972865.1 Verrucomicrobiota bacterium
GGCTGCTTGTTCTGGCGTCATCGTGTACGGCAGGTTCATGCAGACAAACGCCGCGTCGATCTTCTTCAGTGCGCGCATCTCCGGGATGTCCTCCGTGTCGCCGCTCACGTACACGCGCTTGCCACCGAAGGTCATCACGTAGCCGTTGCCGCGGCCCTTGTTGTGAAACCGCAGCCGTGCTGGTGTCAGGTTGTACATCGGCACCGCATCGATTTTCACACCCAGTTTCTCCACCGACCCGCCATTGGCCAAAGTGGTGATGCGTTTTTTTAGCCCTTCCGGCGCAAGCGCAGCCACGGCCTCGGGAGTGATGACGACGGTCTTGTCCTTCACAATCTCCATGAGGGTATCCTTGTTGAAGTGATCGCCGTGGATGTCGGTCACCAGCACGAGATCCGGCGTGCCGTGCGACTTGAACAGTGCCGCGCCGCCGACTGGGTCGATAAAAACCGTCTTGCCGTTCCACTTGAACACCACGGTACCGTGCCTGACCGGATGCACCTCCAGGTCGCCCTTGGTCGTCTTGATCTTGTCAGCGGCTTGGGCCGTGATTGCGCCAGCCAAGGTCAGCTCAAAAACGAATCGAATCATTGTTTTCATGCCAAATAATCAAAAAGAGTCCGGCGCATCCTACCGCCAAGTCAAGCGGTTGACCAAGGTTTTTGGTTACGCCACAGGCCTGGCCAAGGGCCGGCGGCGCAGGAGAATGATCAGGGCGATGCCGATGGGCAGCAAAAACAGGCTGAGCTGCTGCCCCGGCTTGACCCAGCCAAACCACAGTTGCTCCGCCTGGTAGTCACCCCGGAAAAACTCGACGACAAAGCGGTTGATCGAGTAGCCCGCGAGGTACAGGCCGAACACCTGGCCGTCAAACCGTTTGTGCCGGTACAACCAGGCCAAGCCGCCGTACAGGGCCACGTTCAACAGCGCGGAGTAGATCTGCGTCGGGTGGACATACAGCGAGTGCGCAGCGTCGGCCGGCGCTTGGCCAAGCGCGGTGAAGGCTGGACTGTACGCCGGAAATTGAACGGCCCACGGCAGGTCGCATGCGGTTCCGAAACAGCAGCCGTACATCAGGCAGCCCAAGCGTCCCAGCGCTTGGCCAAGTGGGATGCTCGGGGCAAAGGCGTCGGCGATTTTCCATAGAGGCTGTTTACCGTGCAGCCGGGTGTAAAGGATCACCGCCAGCGCCGCGCCAATGAACCCGCCGTGAAACACAAGGCCGCCGCCGCGAAAATCAAGCAAATGTGAAAGCGGTTGATCGACATATTGCTCCTCCCAGTAGGTGACCACGTGCATCGCCCGGGCGCCGATCATGCCGGCGAGAATAATCCATACGCCGAGATCGGAGATGACTTTGCCGTCGAGCTTGTCGAGGACGCACCGGCGGCTGGCGGTCCACAGCCCGACGAGGAAACCACCGGCCACAAGGATGCCGTACCAGTAGATTGCGAAGCCGCCGATCTTGAAGGCGATGGGATCCATTCGGCCGTTCAGCGAATGGTGTTGGTGACCACGGTCTGGGCCGGCGCGGTCTCATCCACCAGGCCGGGCGGCAGCGGGGGCCGGGACTCATTCCCGAAGCCGGGTGGCAGCGGCGGCATCTGCGTCACGAGCGTCCGCCACTTTTTGCGTTCGCCCTCGCTCATGCCGTTCCAGCGCTCGGTGTTGCGAAAGAATGCGGTGCGCTCGTCCTGCGACATGTTGGCCATTTTTTCAATCGACCGGATGACCAGCTCGCGCTGGGTGCGGGACATGGCCTTGAAATGCTCGAGGCTGGCTTCCATCCGCACCCGCTCCCGGCCTGACAAGTGGCGCAGCGCGCGTTCCTGTTCCGCAACCGGCATGTCAAAAAACCGTTGAAACTGGCGGGTCATCCGGCGGCGTTCCGGCTTCGGTTTTTCGCGCCAGGCCGTGATCCGCCCCTCGATTCCCTCCCTCAACCGGGCCGGCATTTTTTCGATGTGGTTGGTCAGCGCGACGTGGGACTGGCGGCCCCGACCGAAACTGGAGAGGTAGCGGAAAAACGACTCGTTCTTGAGCAGCTCGGCGCGGACGCCGGCCTCCAGCTTGTCCCAGCCGGTCAACCGCCGCTCGATGTCGGTACGGAATCGCTCCGGCACGGAAGCCAGCCGCTTGGCCCGGTCGGCCTTCGCCGTTTTCATGAGCGGCATCAGGTGCCAGCGAAAATCCAGTGCGTCGAGCTTGCGGTTGCGCTCGGCCTCCGTCATGGCGGCGTATTCGCGGACCTTGGCCTGCACAAGCTTGCGATGACGCTCGGAGGAAATCTTGAACCCGCCCACCGCTGCCTCGCGTTCGGCCTCGGGCAGCAAGACGATTTTTTTGAAGACGGCAAACGGCGAGTCGGCAGCCAGCGCACCAATGGCCGCACTCATCGCCAATATCGGCGGCATGAGCAGGCGGGCAACTGTGACTCGCAATTTCATGGGATTACTTGAGGGCGGCCCAGAGTTCCTCGTCGATCGGGTCGGCCTGGTCGATCGCCTCGATGGCCTCGAAGTCACTCAACAACCCGGGGGCCATCTCGGCGATGGTTGCCACCGCATGCAGGCTTGCAGCCATCTCTGCCCGGTTCCGGTTGAGGTACGACTGGTAGCCGACGCCGATGACGACCATCGCGAGCGCCGCGGCGGCCGCGATTTGGATGGGACGAAATTGCGGGGCGAGGAGCTTCCGCCACCACGCCTGGCCAAGCGCCGGCCCGGGGGCTTCGGCCCGGCGGACTTCGTCCAGCACGCGGGCGGTGAAATTGCTCGCCACCGGCGCATCGGGCAGCGCGACCAGCAGACGGTCAAGTGCTTCCCACTCGGCCTGCTCGTCGGGATTCGCAGCCAGCCAGCGCTCCAGCTTGGCCAACTCGGCATCGGTCAGGTCACGCTCGCGCGCCGTTTGCAACAGGTTCTCAAACTCGGATTGTTTCATTGTCGCCTTTCCTTAAAAACCAAGAGTACAAAAAAGTTTTGTCATCGGGTCATTTTTTCTGCCATTCACCTGATTTCAGGTACGGTTTCAGGCGGCTTTTGAGCACCAACCGGCCACGGAAAATGATCGATTTTACTGCCGTCAGTGAGATTCCGCCCAGCACATCGGCAATTTCCTCGTAGCTGACGCCACCCTCACGGCAGAGCAGCAGCGCGGTGCGCTGTTTTTCCGGCAGATCCATCAGCGCCTCCTCGACCTTCGCACGCAGTTCGGCGCTGAGAGTGGCATCAGCCGGGATCGGGCTGGCGGCATCCTCCACCACGCGCAGCGGCTGGAATGTGTTGTCGGGACGCGGCTCGTCGAGTGAGTCAGCCGGGTGGCGCATGCGCCGCCGGATCTCGTTCAGGCCGAGGTTGCGGGCGATGGTGAAAAGCCAGGTGGTGAACTTGCTGGCCGCCTCGTAGCGTTCGCGGTTTTTCCAGACCTGGACGAAGACGTTCTGGGCGATGTCCTCCGCCTCGTCGAGGTCGTTGATCAGCCGGTAGACCAGGTTCATCACCGGCTGCTTGAACTTCTCCACCAATTCCTCGTAGGCCGACAAGTCTCCCCCTTTCACCCTCAACATCAGGGCCACGTCGGGATCGTTCCTGTCAACCATGCCACAAAAATCTAGGTTACGCTTGGCCAAGCGGCAAGGTTGCGGATGAGGGAAAACGGCGCCTGGCCAAGCGGAATTGTTTCGCACGCCGAGCGCGGCTAGACTCCCGCCGCGTGCCGCGGAACGTCACAGACCAACCCAACGCCACGGAGTTGATGGCCATCCCCAACGACAGCACCCCCGCCGGGGAGCTGCCGGGACTGAAGCGGTATCTCAAGACGGAGTCGGCCCGCCTGCAGCGGTGGCATCGTGATGGTGGCGGCGGTCTCGAGGTGTGCCTTGGCCGGTCGCGGATGATCGACACACTGCTCCGGGTGCTGTTCGAGTGGTCGCTGGCAAGCTTCGAGCCGACCGGCGTCGCGCGCAGGCTCAAGGTCTCGCTCGTCGCGATCGGCGGCTACGGGCGCGCGGAACTCTGCCCTCACAGCGACGTCGACATCATGCTGCTGCACAACGGCTCGGCGCCGAGCCTGACCCACGTCTACAGGCATCCTCTTCTCGAGAAACTCACAGGCCCCGGCGGCTTGATCTATACGCTTTACGACCTCGGCATGAAGGTCGGCCACTCGGTGCGCAACATTCAGGATGCGGTTAACATCGCCAACGACGACATGAAGACCAAGACGTCGCTGATCGAGTCGCGCCTCATAACCGACGACACCGCGCTGTTCGAGCAGTTCCAGCAGCGGCTCGAGGCCAGGTGCGTCCGCAACCACGTCGATGGCTACCTGCAGATGCGCATCGGCGACCAGGACGCGCGTCGCGTGAAGTTCGGCAACTCCGCCCTGCTGCAGGAGCCAAACATCAAGAACGGCTGCGGCGGCCTGCGCGACTATCAGAATCTGCTGTGGATGACTCACTTCAAGTACGGCGCACACACGCTCGAACAGCTCGAAGCCCAGGGGATGATCCGCCCCAAGAACCGCCAGCAGCTTGAAGCCGGCTACGACTTCCTGCTGCGCACCCGCAACGAGCTGCACTATCAAACCACCCGGCTGGTGGACGACATGCCCAAGGCGCTTCAGCCGAAGGTGGCCTGGCAGCTTGGCTACAAGGATCGCTCGCCGGCGGGGCGGCTGGAGGCGTTCATGCGCGATCTCTACACGTACCTGCGGGCGATCCATTTGATCACCCGCATGGTCGAGCGACGGCTGGCCCTCCGCCCCAAGCCCGTCCGCCGCCTGCCGTCTCTGCGCACGCTTTTTGGCGGGGGCGAAAAAACGGAGACGCTCGACGGCTTCAGCATCATCGACGGCGAACTGGCGCCGGCCTCGCCGCGCGTGTTCAAGGAACAGCCGCGCCGGCTCATGCGCGTGTTCCTGCACGCGCAGCAGCGCGGCCTCGACTTTCATCCCGACCTGACGCAGCTACTCCGTGACAGCGTGTCGCTGGTGGACGACGGCTTCGTTCACGATCCCGAAGTGCGCGAGACGTTCCTCGAGATCCTCAACCGGCGCGGCAGCGTCGCCCCCGCCCTGCGCGCCATGCACGAGGTCGATCTGCTCGGCCGTTACATTCCCGAGTTTGGCCGGATGACCTGCCTAGTGCAGCATGAGTTCTTTCACGCCTACGCCGCCGATGAGCACACGCTTGTCTGCCTCGGGAAACTCGACCGGGTCTGGAACGCCCAGAAGCCGCCTTTCATTCACTACGCCCACATCCTGCAGGACATCGACCTGCCGTACCTGCTCTACCTCGCGCTGTTCCTTCACGACGCCGGCAAGGGGATGGAGAGTGGCGACCACGTGAAGGACGGCACCGCCGTCGCCCTGAAGGTTGGCGAACGGCTTGGCCTCACTCCCCGCCGCCTGGGCCGGCTTCAGTTTCTCGTGGAGCACCACCTGCTCATGGCCGAGACCTCCCAGCGGCGCGACATCGACTCGCCAACGGTCATCCGCCAGTTCGCCGAGACGGTGCAGGACGAGGAAAACCTGGCCATGCTCACGCTGCTGACGTTCGCCGACTCGCTCGGCACCAGTGACGACCTGTGGAACGAGTTCAAGAACACCCTGCTGCAGACCCTCTACCGCCGCGCCGGCCGACGCATGGCCAGCGGCAGGGACTACGCCCGGGCGGAGAAGGAGCGCTTGGCCAAGCTCAAGCAGGAAGTGCGCGAACAGTTGCCGGCGCAACTCTCGGAGGAGGAACTCGAGGCGCACTTCCGGCACCTCACGCCCCGCTATTTCCGGGCGCACTCGCTCCGGCACATCCACATCGACCTCGAGCAGGTCAACCGCTTCCTCAAGCGCGTGGTTGACGGCGCCGGCCCGAAGGTGCTCGAGCCGGTGATCTCCTGGTACGACCAGTCGGCGCGCGGCTACACCTCGGTCAAGGTCTGCACCTGGGATCGGCCGGGGCTCTTCACCACGATTTCCGGGGCGCTGGCCGCGTCGGGGCTGAACATCCTGAGCGCACGGGTCTTCTCACGCGGTGACGGGATCATCATCGACACCTTCTCTGTCGTGAACGCCCAAACCGGCGGCCTGGCCAGGCGGCCCGAGCGCGACGCGTTCAAAAAATGGCTCATCCGGGCACTACTGCCCGGCGAATCGCCTGAATTCGAGTCACAGATCGATAGCTTGGCCAAGCCCAGCACATCAGCGGAATGGCAACTGCCAACACGCATCCGCATCGACACCGAGTCGGCCAAGACGCGCACCATCATCGAGGTCGAGTCCGAGGACCGGCTTGGCCTGCTGCACCGCATCTCCAGAGTGCTGACCCGGCACGGACTCAGCATCCACGTCGCGCGCATCAGCACCGAGAAGGGCGCCGCGATCGACACCTTCTACGTCCGGACCGCCGCCGGGAAAAAACCAACCGACAAGGCGCTGCTCCGGCAAGTACAGTCTGACCTTGAGGCAGAACTCAGCGAACAGGCGGCAGTGAGCAGTAAGCAGAAAAAAGACACGGATTTCACGGATTAACATATCCGTGTCCGAACTTGAAACTGTTCAGATGATATAATCGAGCGGGTTTTCGAGTGGCCCCTGCAGGTCTCGGACGCGGTCGCACAGATGCGCCACGCTCACCCCCTCCAGCACGCCGACGATTGCGTCGCGCACCTCCTGCATCACGCTGCGGATCGCGCACTTGCCTTCGTCGGGACAGGAACAGCGTTGGTAATAATTCACACTCACACACCCCACCGGTGCCAGCGGCCCCTCCAAGTGACGAATAATATCCGCCAATGAAATCTCCTCCGGCCCGCGCTGCAGTCGATAGCCACCCGCCACCCCGCGTTTGCTCACCACGAACCCAGCCGACTTCAAGTCATTGAGAATCTGCTCCAAAAACCGGCGCGGAATATTCTGCTGCTGAGCAATATCCCTGATGCGCACCACGGCCGGTCCATGGTTCATCCCCAGAACCAACAGCGCCCGCAAAGCATACTCACCCCGTTGCGACAATTTCATGCCAAGGCGGAAGCTATAATCCCGACTAATTTAGTCAAGTATTGTTTGAAGGGACATAAGACACGGATTTCACGGATGAACACAGATTGATAATCCGTGAAATCCGTGTCCCTACTTGAACCTTACTTCGCAATCTCGATCAGTTCGATCTCGTAGCCCTCGGGGGCGTCAATGAAGGCGAAGCCGCCGCCCGCTTCCTTCATTGTGGGACCGTCGGAGTACTCCATGCTTATCGAGGCCAGGTGCTTACCGAATTCTTCCAAGCTATCCACCTCGAAGGCCAGATGCGTGAGATCCTCCTGCACCTCCACCGGGCCGCTGTTGGGGAAATAACAAATCTCGACGGTCTCCTCGCTCTCGGGCGCCTTGAGAAAGGCCAACTCGGAGCCGCGCGGTGACTTGTGCCTCCGCACCTCCTCCAGCCCGAGGACGTTTTTGTAAAACTCGACGGTCTGCTCGAGGTCGTTTACGCGGTAGCGGGTGTGCAATAGTTTTTTTGCCAATGCCATAACGCCGCGCAGCGTACCAAGCCAGCCGCGACGGGCCAAGCGCGGGCCAGCTTGTCATCTGGGCTCGCCGAGGGTAGGTTCACCCGCATGCACCACCAATTGATTTGCCCCGCGATCGCCGCCGCCTTTTTTGCGCTTGGCCATTGCTCCCCCGCGCTTGGCCAATCAGCCACCAACGCCAAGGGCGTCCGAGCTGATCCCGAGAACCCGCGCTACACGCACCGCGCGCAGCACAGCCGCGACGGCATTGGCAAATTCTACATGGGCCGCGAGATCGCCCACGTGATGGGGCACCTCGGTGCCGGCTGGCTCGAGCGCCCGTCGCGCGAGGTCGAGGAGAAACCGCAGACACTCATCAGGTCGCTCAAACTTAAGAAGGGTGACAACGTGGCGGACATCGGCGTCGGCACAGGATACTTCGCGCGACGCATCGCTCGAGTCATCGGCCCTAAGGGCACAGTGTATGGGGTCGACATCCAGCCAGAGATGCTTGAGTTGCTCGCACAGAACCTCGGGAAGCTCGGGATAAAAAATGTGAAGGGCGTGCTCGGCACGATCAGGAATCCCAACCTGCCGGCGAACAGTATCGACCTCACGCTGATGGTCGATGTGTACCACGAGTTTTCGCACCCGCACGAGATGCTGCAGAACATCTGCCACGCACTGAAGCCGGGCGGGCGGATCGCGTTTGTCGAGTATCGGATGGAGGATCCCAACGTGCCGATCAAGCTACTGCACAAAATGTCGCAACTGCAGGTGATGAAAGAGGCCACCCCACATCCGCTCGAGTGGGTGGAGACGATCTCCGCCCTCCCGCGCCAACACGTCATCGTGTTCAAGAAAACCGTCGCAACACCGGCTGCGAAATAGGCAAACTGATTCAACCGCGAATTCACGCAAATGAATTAGTGTTTATTCGCGTTCATTAGTGGTTCAGTTTTCAGAACTTCTCCCGCTTGGCCAAGCGCTGCCAGAAGTTCGGCGACGGTTTTTTGTTGGCCGGGCAGCACCAAACCGGGGGCGATCTCGTCGAGCGGGGCGAGGACGAAGGCACGCTGGTGGGCGCGCGGATGCGGCAGGGTCAGCGTAGGCGTGGCGCGCGTTTCAATACCGAAGGCGATCAGGTCGAGGTCGATCACGCGCGGCGCGTTGGCCAAGCCGGAGCGGGTGCGGCCCAACCGGGCCTCGAGCGCCAAGAGATCGTCAAGCAGCGACTCCGGCGTGGCGCCGGGTTTCGGTTGCAGGCCAAGCGCGGCGTTGAGGAACGACGGTGAGCCGGGCGGACAATCGACCGGCTCGGTCCGCCAAAGCGACGAGCCAAGTGCCCGGGCACTCGACCAGCCGGCGATCTCGGCGGCCGCCTCGCGCAACGTCGCGGCGGCATCGCCGAGGTTCCCACCCAGCGCCACAAAGGCCATCGACGGTTTGTCGCTCACGCGCTGTGTTTTGCCGTGCTCGACCCCGCGGCGCAACCCGAATCCGACACGAGCGTTGACACTTGGCTCCGACCGCATAGCGTCTTGCGCCGTGAGTGTGCGGGTAAAAATTTGCGGTATCACGTCGATGGAGGATGCGCGTGCAGCGGTCGGGGCCGGGGCGGACGCGCTTGGCTTCATGTTTTACGAGCCGAGCCCGCGCTGCATCACGCCGGAGCAGGCGGCGGCGATCATTGCCGAACTGCCGATGCATGTGGCGAAGGTCGGCGTGTTCGTCGATGCCGCCGAGGCCACCGTCCGCGCCGCCGCCGCCGCGGCCGGGCTGGACACGCTGCAATTCCACGGTAGCGAGCCGCCGGAGTTTTGCGCTCGGTTCGAACTGCGGACGATCAAGGCGTTCCGGGTGAAGGACAGCGAGTCGCTTGGCCAACTGCCGAGCTACAAGACCGACGTGTGGCTGCTGGACAGTTACGTAAAGGGCGTACCTGGCGGAACTGGCGCACAATTCAACTGGGACTTGGCCGTGGAGGCCAAGCGGCTGGGCCGCCCGATCCTGCTCGCCGGCGGGCTCACGCCGGAAAACGTCGGCGAGGCGGTTGGCCAGGTTGCGCCATTCGGGCTCGACGTGTCGAGCGGCGTCGAGGCGTCCCCCGGCCGGAAGGATGCCGCCAAGGTCGCCGCGCTCATCGCCAACGCCAAGGGCACGGCAACCGCCGAGGGACTCTGGGCCGGGTGTTGAGTTTTTGAGTCGATTCGGTAACTTTGCCGCCTCCCGGCGCGTACTGCATTGCGGCTTGTGCCCCCGGATCAATCCATCACTGACCATGAACCTTACTTTTCTAAAAACCGCGGCCGCTGGCTTGGCCGCGTTCATGTTGGCGGCCACCGGCTCGGCTGCGGGCAAAAAGCTGACGCTCGACGAACTGTTCCCGGCCGACCGCGTGCTCGACGTGCAAATCACCGTTGACGGGAAAGACTGGGACACCATCCGCCACCAGTCGCGCAACTTCGTCTCGGCGCTGCACGAGAAGCGCAAGACGGAACCGATCGACGGCCCGTACCATTACGTGGATGCCGACGTGACGATCGACGGCGTGAAATTTGGAAAGGTCGGGCTTCGCAAGAAGGGATTCATCGGCTCGCAGAGCACCAGCCGGCCGTCGCTCAAGATCAAGCTGAACCACACCGACAAGGAGCGGAACATCGGCGGCTTGACCAACCTGACGATGAACAACAACAAGCAGGACGGCAGCATCGTCAGCCAGTACATGGGGTACGCGATTTTCAACGCCGCCGGCTCGACGGCGCCGCGCTGCGCCTTCGCCAAAGTGACGGTCAACGGCAAAAACCTCGGCATCTACTCGCACGTGGAGTCGGTGCGCGCGCCGCTGCTGGAGCGCGGGTTCGGCAATGCCGGGGGCACGCTGTACGAGGGAACGGTGGTGGATTTTTACGAGGGCTGGGAGGGCAGCTTCGAGCGCAAACGCGGCGACGACAAGCCCGCCCGCGAAAAAATACGGCAATTGACCCAGCTGCTCGAGAGCGATGAAGTGAGCGAGGAGGCCATTGGCGAGCTGGTTGACCTCGACTCGTTTTACAAATTCTGGGCCATCGAGGGGCTGCTTGGTTTTTGGGACGGCTACTCCGGCAACGCGAACAACTTTTTCTTCTATCTCAACCCGAAGACAGACAAGTTCCACTT
>QOAX01000044.1 GCA_003972865.1 Verrucomicrobiota bacterium
CGGAATTCCTCCAGGCCGTTGATCACCTGCAGCGTGCCGGACTCGTCATCGTGCAGCAGTTCGTTGGCGAACAACTCGAATCCAAGTCGCTCGAGCAGGGTTAAAATCCGATCCGCTGTCTCGGAGGTGAGATGGCCCGTTCGGCGTGCGTAAACCACGTCCAGCGCGATGCCGACCGCAACCGCTTCGCCGTGCCGGATCCGGTATTCGGAAAGTTGCTCGAGCTTGTGGGCCGCCCAGTGTCCGAAATCGAGCGGGCGGGCCGAGCCGAACTCGAACGGGTCGCCCGAGGTGGCGATGTGGTTGATGTGTAGTTCGGCGCAGCGATGGATCAGTTGCCGCATCGGTTCTGGCGAGAAGGCCGCCAGCGCCTCGGCGTTGCCCTCGATCCACTCGAAGAACTCCCGGTCGCGGATGAGCGCCACCTTCACTGCCTCGATGTAGCCGTTGCGCTTGTCCCGATCGTTGAGCGAGGAGAGTAGGTCGAAATCATTGATCACCGCATACGGTGGGGCGAAGGCTCCGATGAAATTCTTTTTGCCGAAGGCGTTGATTCCGTTTTTCACGCCGACGCCGGAATCGGCCTGGCTTAGCGTGGTGGAGGGGATCCGCACGTGGCGCACGCCGCGATGCGCGGTGGAAGAGGCCAGCCCGGCCATGTCCAGCAGTGCGCCTCCGCCGACCGCGATCACGTAGCTGTGGCGGTCGATGTGGTGCATCTCGATTTTGGAATGAATTTCCGAGACGTGAAAATAGGAGTTCTTCGTCCGCTCGCCGCCCTCGAATTGCATGGGGTTGCAGACAAGATTCAATCGTTCGCCGTGCCGGTCGAAGTACACCCTGACCTGTTCGGCCAGGCCGGGTTGTGCTCGGCACAACGCCTCGTCCATCACCACGAGTGCCCTGTGAGTTCGAGCGTCTTTGTCATCGGCGAGAGTGTCACGGAGCGTAGGGTTATCTGGGCAAAACACATTTTGAGTGAACCGCACCTGATGCCGGTAGGTCACGTTGATCTGTCGCTCAATCAAGCTCACTGCGTCAGGGAAAAGTACGATGCCGGCCGGTAAATTGCCAGTTTTTTCGGTGCGCTTGGCCAAGCTTGGCCGCTGTCAAAGGGATTCCCCCGGGCTTGGCCCGGTGGTACAACCGTGCCGCAATGATTCGTTCCATCACGCTCGCCGTTCTGCTCCCGATCGCGGTTCCGCTTGGCCAAGCGGACGCCAACAGCGCTCGCTACCGCAAACAGTGCGCCGACATCATCGCGGCCAAGAGCCAGACGGGCGAGGGGCACCGGCTTTGGCATTTGTTCGAGGCCAACTGGGAATACCGGATGGTTGCCTCGCCGGAAGCCGCCACATGGCGCGGTTATCCCGGACAGAACCATCGCTGGAGCGACCTGTCGATGGAAGCCATCGCCGAGGGAAAGGAGGATGCGCGCCAGACACTCAAGGCGATCCTCTCCTTCGACCGGGCCAAGCTGAGCGAAGCCAACCGGTTAAACTACGACCTGTTCCGCCGCAACGCCGAGATGGCGGTCGAGCGACAGCAGTTCCCGGGCGAGTTTCTCGCCATCAACCAAATGGACGGCCTGCCACGCGATGTGCCGTCGATGATCGCCATGATGCCGGCGGGCAGGACCAAGGATTACGAAGACATCCTGGCGCGATTGGGCGGCATTCCCACGTTGGTCGATCAAACCATCGCGCTGCTTCAGGAGGGGCTGACGCGCGAGATCGTGCCGCCGAAAGTGCCATTGCGTACGGTGGCGGACCAGGTTTCCGGGCAGGTGCACATCGGCCCCATGACCACGCCGATGCTTGCCAAGTTCAAAAAGTTTCCCGGCACCATCCCCGCTGCGGAGCAGGCTCGCCTGACCGAGGCGGCCAAGGCGGTTTACGCCGACGCGGTGCGTCCGGCGTTGAAGCGGCTGCACGTGTTCCTGCGTGACGAGTACGTGCCGAATTGCCGCACAACAGTCGGCCGCAGCGCGTTGCCCAACGGCAGGGCATGGTACGACTACCAAATCAGGCATTACACCACCACGACACTCAGCCCGGACGAGATTCACAACATCGGCCTGAGCGAGGTGGAGCGCATCCGCGCCGAGATGGAGGCGATTAAAAAACAGGTTGGGTTTGAGGGCGACCTGCATGCGTTCTTTGAGTTTCTCCGGACGGATCCGCAGTTTTACTACGACACCGCCGACGAGTTGCTCGCCGGTTACCGAGACATCTGCAAGCGGGCCGACCCCGAGTTGACAAAGCTGTTCCGCAACCTGCCTCGCCAGCCTTACGGTGTGATACCGGTGCCGTCTTACATCGAGAAGTCCGTTACCACTGCCTACTACCAGCCTGGCTCGAACGATGCCGGCCGTGCCGGCTTTTTCTTTGCCAACACCTACGACCTGAAGTCGCGTCCCAAGTGGGAGATGGAGGCGCTCTCGCTGCACGAGGCCGTGCCGGGGCACCATCTTCAGTTGGCCGTTGCCGATGAGATCGTCGGCCTGCCGGAGTTCCGCAAGTACGGCCGCTACACCGGCTACGTCGAGGGCTGGGGCCTTTACTCCGAGAGCCTCGGCGAGGAGATGGGCTTTTACACCGACCCGTATTCCAAGTTCGGCCAGTTGACCTACGAAATGTGGCGGGCCATCCGGCTGGTGGTCGATACCGGCATCCATGCCAAGGGCTGGTCGCGCCAGCGGGCGATCGATTTCTTCAAGGCCAATGCCGGCAAAGCGGAGCACGACATCACCGTCGAGGTCGACCGCTACATCGTCTGGCCCGGCCAGGCGCTGGCCTACAAGCTGGGCGAACTGAAACTGAAGGATCTCCGCGCTCGGGCCGCCGCCAAGCTCGGCGGCAAGTTTGACCTCCGCTCTTTTCACGACGAAATCCTGTGGAACGGCGCCCTGCCGCTGGGCATCCTCGACCAGCGCATCGACAACTGGATCGCCGCCGAGCAGGCCAAGTGACCGCCGCTTGGGAAGCGCCTGGGTGGTGGTTAAAAACCCGAAGCCGGCTTATTTTTTGTCGCATTTGAAAGCCCTTCGGGTGAGTCTCCTGGCCTTCGCATGAGAAATCCAATTTGTCGTACCACCGTTGTAACGGCTGCAATGGCCGTTTTCGTGTCCGGTTGCAGCAGTTTGCCGTTCGGCCCGAGTTCAAACGAAGGGAAACTCAAGCCATTCCTCGGAGAGGCTTCAATGGAGCTTCAGCAGGTTTTCAAGAACCAACGATACCCGAACGTCGTCGTCGCGGCGGACGGCACGCTGGTTGCCACCTGGGGATCGGACGGCGTGGTCGCCCGGCGCAGCGAGGACGGCGGCAAAACATGGGGGCCGGAGATTACCATCGCCAAGCCCGGCTTGCAGGGCGGGGGTGTGACGGTCGACGAGAACAGCGGGGACATCATCGCCTTTGTTGAAGATCGGCATCCCCCGGCGCCCCTGACCGTGTATCGTAGCAAGGACAGCGGCATGAGTTGGCAGAAAGCGAAAACAGTAATCCATCCCGACAGCAGCGGCCGCATGCCGTCGATGCACATGAACGAGCACGGCATTACGCTGCGCCATGGTAAGCACGCCGGACGGCTGGTTCGTCCGTCGCGCCACTACGCCGCGGGCAATCGCCGGGAGGAGTGGCCGAACCACTTTACCAACGCCGTTTACAGCGATGACGGCGGCAGGACATGGCACACGAGCGAGCCGTTTCCGGAAAACGGAACCGGCGAGGCAACCGTCGCCGAGCTTTCCGACGGCACGATCTACTACAACTCACGCATCCACTGGGACAAGCGCCCGAACAACACCCGCCGCCGCGGTGCGTACAGCAGGGATGGCGGCCGGACTTGGGGCGAATGGCACATTGTTGAGGCGTTGCCCGACGGGCATCAGCATCGTTCGTACGGCTGCATGGGCGGGTTGACCCGCCTGGCTGTCAGGGGCCGCGACATTCTCATTTTCAGCAACCTCGACACTCCCAACGCCAAGCGCGAGAAGATCACGGTTTGGGCAAGCTTCGACGCCGGCAAAACCTGGCCGGTGAAGCGCCTGGTGTTTGACGGGCCAAGCGCGTACTCCTCGATGACCTCCGGCCGCCCGGGCACGGGTACCGAAGGTTGGATTTATCTCCACTTCGAGGGCGGCCCGAAAGGCGGCTCCACCGTGGCCAAATTCAACTTGGCTTGGCTGCTTGAAGGCACGCCAACCGGCGATGGCGCAGTGCCGAAACTCTGAGCAACAACTTTAGTCCAGACGGACGCTGCGTGCTACGGGGCGCTGCGTCCGCTCGTTTTGTATTCTTCCAGCTTCCCCTTGAGCGCCTTCACGATCTCGGGGTACTCGTTGTACAGGTTGGTCGTTTCGCCGGGATCCTTGGCCAGGTCGTAAAGTTGGCCCGGCGCGTCAGGCGCGCGTTCCGGCAGGGCGAACTGTTTCATGCCCCATTCGCCTTCGCGCCCGTAGTTGTTTCCGCCGGAGCCCTTGTGGTCGAGGTACTTCCAGTTGCCATGGCGAATGGCCAGGGCCAGGCTGATCGTCTGGTGCAGTGTGTATTCGCGGATCGGCTTGTCGCCTGCTTGGCCAAGCAGCACCGGCAAAATGTTGTAGCTGTCCTCGGCGGCGTTCGGCGGAATGGTTGCGCCGGTCAACGCCGCACAGGTGGCCATCACGTCGGTGAGGCAGATGGTTTGCGCGGAGGTGCTGCCGTCTTTGATCTTCTTCGGCCAGCGCGCGATGAACGGCACCCGGTGGCCGCCTTCCCATTGGTCGCGCTTGATGCCGCGCCATGGCCGGGCGCCGTCGTGCTTGTGGGTTTTGCGCATGTCGATGACGGTTGGCACCTCCGGCCCGTTGTCGCTCGAAAAGATCACCAGCGTGTTTTCGCCGTAGCCAAGCTGGTCGAGTTTCGACATCAACCGGCCGACGACATAGTCCAACTCGAAGATGAAGTCGCCGTGCGGCCCAGCCTCGGTTTTGCCCTTGAACGCGCGCCCGGCGAAGGAGGGCAAATGCACCGCCTGCGCGGAGTGGAACAGGAAGAACGGCTTGTCGGGCGATTTCTGCTTGTGACTCTCCAGAAACTCGAGGCTCTTTTGCAGGAAGACCATGTCCACCTCCTCGAGGTCGAAGCCGGGTGCGATCATGCCGGGGCGGTTGTCCCGGGAGTAGGGGTGCTTGGGCAGCGGTTTGCGATCGACAATGCGCGTTGGCGGCATGGGGATTTTGTCGCCGTCGATGTAGGCATAAAGCCAGTCGGTCGTCGGACAGCAGGCGGTGCCGAAAAATTGATCAAACCCGCGGTCAATCGGCCCGCCGGTGATCGGCTGCGAGTAATCGATCCGCTTCACTGCCTCGAGTCCGTTCTTGGTGATCGGCTTTCCGTCCTTGTCGTAAAACGTCAGCCCAATATGCCACTTGCCAAACATGGCGGTCGTGTAACCCTGATCACGGAGCATGCCGGCTATTGTGAGTCGATCTTCCTTGATGAGACACGGCCCTCCGGCACCGGTGAAGACACCCTTCATGCCGTTGCGAAAGGCCATCCGGCCGGTGAGCAGGCTGTACCGGGTCGGCGTGCAGACGGTGGACGGGCTGTGGGCGTCGGTGAAGCGCATGCCCTCCCTGGCCAGGCGGTCGATGTTTGGGGTGGGCGCCTTGGCTTCGGGGTTGTAACAGCCGACATCGCCGTACCCGAGATCGTCGGCGAGGATGAAAACGATGTTTGGCTTGGCCTCATGATGATCGGCCATCGCCGCGATTGGCCAAGCGGCGAGCAGGCCGAGGCCAAGCGCCGCGCTGCGGAGTAATGTCCTGAAAGGGTTCATAAAGCGTGGTTTAGACCGACCGGGAGCCTACAGGCTGCCACCCGCCTGGAGAAGCCGAAACTTTGAAGAACGCTTGACCTGGGGAGTGGGCTTGGCAGTTTTGTTCTTCACTCATCAGGGCGATGGCTTGGAAACAAATGAGACGCTTGGGAATGACTGCATGGCTCCTTGTGGTGGGCTTGATCGATGCCGATGCGGCCAAGTTGAGCTTTGAGATTGAAGACGAAGAGGGCCGGTTGCTGCCGTGCCGAATCCACCTGTTCGACCAAGACGAAAAACCGCAAAGGGCTGCCGGCCTGCCGTTTTGGCGCGATCACTTTGTATGCCCGGGAGCGGCCGGGCTTGAGTTGCTGACTGGCCGCTACCGCTACGAGATCGAGCGCGGCCCGGAGCACGAACGGTTGACGGGGGAAGTCGCCATCAGCGACCAGTCGCCGAAGTTGGTGCGCCTGTCCTTGAAACGCATTGCCAACCTTCGCGGCGAAGGTTGGTACTCGGCCGATTTGCACATCCACCGGCCGCTGTCACAGGTCGACCTATTGATGCAGGCAGAGGATCTGGACTTCGCGCCGGTCATCACTTGGTGGAATCGCCGCGACCACTGGGAGCCGCACAAGCACCCGCAGGCCGGGGAGGACGAGCGGGAAGGGGGCGCGCTCCTGTTTCACCGGATGTCGCGCCCCATTGACATCACGAAATCCACCCGCGAAGTGCCGTCGCCGATGGTGTACGTCGAGCAGGCCCTCAGGCAAAACCCCGGCGTGTGGATCGATATCGAGAAACCGTTTTGGTGGGACGTGCCGGTGTGGCTGGCCAGCGGCAAAATGCAGTCGATCGGCGTGGCCAACAACCATATGTGGCGCAGCCGAATGCTCCCGAGTGAGGCCTGGGGCAGGGCGCGCGACACTCAGCGGTTGCCGCCGCCGCTGGGCAATGGCTACTGGACACAGGAAATCTACCACCATATTTTGAACGCCGGCATTCGCATTCCCCCCTCGGCCGGCAGTGCGTCGGGTGTGCTGGGAAATCCGCTTGGCTACAACCGCGTGTACGTGCATCTCGACGGCGCGTTCAGCGAGCCGGCCTGGTGGGACGGCTTGGCCAAGGGGAACTGTTTCGTGACCAACGGCCCGCTGCTGCGGGTGCGTGCCAACGGCAGGCTGCCCGGCGCCGTTTTCGCTGCAGAAGCCGGTAAGCCGCTTGGCATGAAACTGGATGTGCAGCTCACCACGCTCGACCACTTGACCCAGCTGGAGGTGATTCAAAATGGCAGGGTGATCCAAGTCATCACGTGCACAACCGACCGCGATCAATCGCATGCGATCGATCTGAAAATCAACCGCAGCGGTTGGTTGATGGTTCGTGGAATCGCCGAAAATCCCAAGACCTTTCGTTTCGCTTCGACGGCTCCGTTTTACGTTGAGCTTGGCCAAGAGAAGCGGCGGATCAGCAAAGCCTCATCCCGGTTTTTCCTTGATTGGGTGAACGAACGAATCGAGCGGGTGAAGGCCAACATCACTGATAAATCGCAACAAGCGGAAGTGCTTCGCTCCCACGAGAGCGCCCGCAAATTCTGGCAGAAAAGGGTCCGGGAAGCCAACGCCGATTAGTTTGTTTTCAACGAAGTCCTTTTTAATTTCCATGACTCAGTTTATCGGTTGCCCCAAGTTCAAGGAACTCTTCGACAGATGAGGCGCAGATATGACAACAGGTTCGTTTTCTTGACCTTTCTTAAAGGGAAAGGGCTCTTGTTTGGCTTGTTTTTCATCTTGACGGTTTCTTGTGTCAAGCAAGACTCAGCTGAGTTCGTTTTTCGTTATTCAAATGAACAGCCGGAGGCTGCGCTTCGCAGCCAGTCGATGATAAAATTTTTCAAGGAGCAGTTGGAGGAGCGTTCCAATGGCCGAATCAAGGTGGAGTTGTTTTTTGGAGGAGTGCTCGGCAACGAGCGCGAGTTGATGGACTTTGTGCAAACGGGGGTTTTGCAGGGAACAAGAGGCGGTTTTTTTGCCGATGCCAATCCAAAGTTCATACTATTTACCCTGCCATTCCTTGTCGATGACTGGGATCAGGCACAACGATTGGTTAAAAGCGATTTCACGCGAAAAATAAATGAAGGGGCGAGGGAATGGGGGTTCCATGTGCCTGCCACCGGAATATCACAGGGGTTTAGGGCCCATACAAACAACAAGAAACCGATCAGGCACCCCGATGACCTCAAAGGACTCAAGATGCGCGTTCCAAGCCAGGAGGTTTACGTTCAAACGTCAAAGGCTTTCGGTGCAAATCCCCAGGAGTTGCCTTATGTTGAAGTGTATCAAGCTTTGCAAACCGGTGTGGTGGATGGGCAGGATAATGCTCCTTCCAATATTTGGGATTTCAAGATTCACGAGGTTTCCGAATATTTGACCATCACCAACTATGCCACAGGGCCGGATCCCTTGATGGTGAACCTTGAGTGGTATGAATCCCTGCCTTATGATTTGAAAGTTATTTTTGATAAGGTGAGTCGAGAAACGATGGAGTTTAGTGACCGGATTAACCGGGAGAAAGAGGCAGAGTATATTGAAAAAATTTCAAACAGTCCAAAACTCGAAGTGAACCATGTAACAGGTGATGATCTCATACCGTTCCGGGATGCCGTAAAACCGGTGTATCAGTATTTTGAGGAGAAAGGGATTCTGACCCTGGATGAAATACAGAAGGCCAGGGAAGTGGCGGCAGGCAAATCCATTAAGCCATGAAGACATTTCACAGCAGGTTGACCTGTTTTCTCGAGGTGCTGGTTTGTCTTAGTTTCCTTTCTTTTTTTACCATGGTGATTCTGCTGGTTGGATTGCGGTATTTGTTTAATTCCTCCATTACCGGTGCGAATGAAATCATCACTATCCTCTTTGTTTACACAACTGCGATTGGAGCGGCAATAGCCGTGGGACAGCGTGGTCACATTGCCATCAATATCCTGATAGAAAAACTGCCGCAGCGCTTGGCCAAGCACTTGGCCAAGCTGCAACTGGCTCTTGTAGGGCTTATCAACTTCGCCATCGCTTGGTTTAGTGTCCCTTGGATTTCCCAAACCGGGGACAATCTCATGCCAACCCTTGGTGCGATGCGTGCGGTGGTTCAGATGAGCATACCGCTTGGTTGCGGGCTTGCCGTCTTGTACTGCATCACAACCGCAATCGTGGGATTGGAGGAAACAAAAACTGGTGATTCCTCACAGCCACAGGTGAGTTCTCATCCGCGGGATCAAGACCGTTCGGCATGACGATCCTGCTTCTAAGCCTTTTTTTATTCCTCTTCTTGGGCGTCCCTATTGCCTATTCGCTGGGGTTGTCCGCCTTGTGCTACTTCGTGGTGCATGAACCTGGCCTAATGGTGGTCATGCCGCAGCGTTTGATGGCAGGAATGGATTCCTATGCCCTGATAGCCCTGCCGTTATTCATTTTCATGGGGCAATTAATGAACGCCAGCGGCATCACCCGGCGGTTGATTGATTACTGCATGCTCTTGGTTGGACGTTTTCGTGGGGGGCTCGGGTTGGTCAATGTGTCCTCAAGCATGTTGTTTGGCGGAATTTCCGGATCGTCGGCATCGGACACCGCCTCAATCGGTTCCATCCTGATTCCTGAGATGAAGCGCCGCGGTTATCCGGAGGACTTTGCTGCAGGTCTGACCGTTGCCTCCTCCACCATGGGCATGATCATACCACCCAGTATTCCTATGGTCCTGTTTGCGGTAACGGCACAGGAGTCTGTTGGCAAACTGTTTTTGGGAGGGGTGATTCCCGGCCTCATGGTTGGAGTGTTTCAGATTGTGTTTACCTTGTGGATATCAGCCAGAAAAGATTATCCAAAAGAGGATACGGAATTCGAATTACGAACGTTTTTGGTCGAAACTGGCCGGTCCGCTTACATTCTCCTCCTGCCGGTGTTCGTGGTTGGAGCCGTTGTTTTTGGGGTGGCCACAGCAACGGAGTCCGCGGGTCTCGGTGTGTTCTATGCCATCGTCATAGGCTGCTTTTTAACGCGTCGATTGACCCGTGCAGAATTTATCAAGGCATTGCGCCAATCTATTCTCACTAGCGCCAAGATCATGATTATCATTGCATTCTCAAAATTGTTCATCTGGATTCTGGCTTACGAACGCCTGCCGGATGGATTGGCTGAGATGGTCAAGGGGTTTGACCTGTCTTTGTTTTGGCTGATGATGCTAATGATCGTGATCATCCTTTTGGCAGGAACGTTTATTGATGTGAGTCCTGCGATTCTTTTGCTGACGCCGATTTTCCTGCCGATGGTAATTGCGGCAGGGGGGTCACCCATATTATTCGGCGTGGTGCTTGTGGTGGGGCTTGCGGTTGGTGCCTGCACGCCGCCGGTCGGAAACTGTCTTAACGTCTGTTCTGTTATCTCCGGTCTCGGTATTGGCACCATCTTTCGTGGAGCGCTTCCGTTTCTTGCCGCGAATGTTTTGACACTGTTTTTGATCGTTTTATTTCCGTCACTTGTACTCTGGCTTCCTTCATTATTGATGGATTGAGGTTCCTGATTGCCCGAAACACGCTTGACGATAAATGCTCATGCCTCCAGCCTCGCCATCCAAATGATGAAAAAGAAAGTCAGCATCCTGGTTTTGTCGATTGCAGGCTTGGCGCTTGGCCAATC
>QOAX01000314.1 GCA_003972865.1 Verrucomicrobiota bacterium
CGGTTTTTGCCGTCGATCCAGGCGGTCAAGCGCAGCCTCGACGCCGGAAAACTCGGCGAACCCGGACTGCTCCGCATCCACCGCTGGCTGCCGCCCGAGGCAACACCCGAGTCGCTCACCGAACGCATCCTGCCGGACGCCGACCTGGCCTGCTGGATGTTCGACGGCGCTCCGGAAAAAGTCTGGACGCTGCAAACACCGAGTAATCCGGACTACATCCAGTTCCACCTCGGCTTCGCCAACGGCGGCATGGCGATGATCGACATTGCCTGTTCGCTCCCTGCGGGCGGCGACTACTTTTCGCTGTCGATAATCGGTGCCACCGGAGCGGCTTACGCTGACGATCATCACAACATGAACCTGCTCTACGCCGGTGACCAACCGAACGCACTGCGCACCAGCCAAGACCGCGCCGATCTCGCCGGGCAATTGCAGGAATTCGTCGATGCCATCCACGAACAACGCCAGGCCACCGTGATCCTCAAAGACGCCACGCGCGCCATCGCGGTGACCGAACAAATCATCGAGTCAGCAAACTCAAACCATGTGATCGAATAAAAGGAGGACAGCTAATCGATGGCTGATTTGCGGAAAAAATTTCGAGTCGCCGTGTTGAGCGTGGTAAAGCACGACTACCTGCCGCGTGCCGTCGCCGCGCATCCGCGATTTGAATTGGTCGTCGTCACCGACGATGCCGACCAGCCGGATTGGGTGCACGAACGCAACCAACGGTTCGCCGACGAGTTCGCCATCTCCTACTTGCGCGACATCGCCAAGGCGATCGCCGAATACGAACTGGACATGGCGGTGGTCAGTTCCGAGGCCGAGCGGCATTGCGACCTCGCCGTCCGCGCCGCCGACGCCGGGCTGCACGTCATTGCCGACAAGCCGATGTCCACCCGCCTCTCCGAATGCGATCGCCTGGTCGAGGCCGTTCAGCGAAACAATGTGAAATTTCTGTTGTGGAATCGCAATTTCTTGCCTGCTGTCATCCAGGCCAAAGAAGTGGTTCAGTCGGGAGCGATCGGTGAACTGCACGCCATTCATGTTGACTTTTATTTTTCAAAAGACGCCGGCCCGCCCAAGGGCGCCTGCCAGCCCGGCGACCCGCCGATCAACTGGCTCCAACGCCAGATCGAGGCCCACGCCGATGGCTCCGACGGAGGCGTTGGCATCGAGGCGATGGGTGAGTTGCAGATCGAGGGCATCTATCCGCTCGGCTACATCCGTATGCTCACCGACGCGAATGTGCGGCGCGTGTTCGCCCGCACTGCGACACATTTCCATCAGGTCAATGTCGATAACCACGTGGATGACCTTGCCACGGTCTCGCTGGAACTTGACAACGGCATCGTCGGTTCGCTTTGCATCGGTCGCATCGGTGCGGCGAGCCACCCGGACATCGGCGAAATCAAGATTCACGCCATCGGCTCGAAAGGCGGGATTGTCATCACCGAGGCCCGGCCGGAGGTCAGCATCCATTACCGCGACCAGCCGCCGCTGGAGTTCAAGAATGAACGCGTCGCCAACGAGAACGATTTCCTGCTGGTGGACAACTTCGCCCGCGCACTCGACACCGGCTGCGAACCGATCCTCAATGCCAGGGGCGGGCGCGACATCGCCGCCACCGTTTTCGCCGCTGTCGAGTCCGGCAAAACCGGCCAACCGGTGGAGGTGACCCACTAAAATGACATCCGTTGAATTAAAAAAAACGCTGCATAACGGCGGGCCGGTTTTCGGGACACTGATCGTTTCGCCTTCCCCGTTCTGGCCGAAAGTGCTTGGCGACTGCGGACTCGATTTTGTTTTCATCGACACCGAGCACATTGCGCTGGATCGCAGCCAGGTTTCGTGGATGTGCCGCACCTACGCCGCGATGGGGTTGCCGCCGCTGGTGCGCACCGTCTCCCCTTCGCCGTACGAGGCGACGATGGTGCTCGACGACGGCGCAGCGGGAGTCGTCGCACCGTACATCGAGCAGGCCGAGCAGGTGCAGCAATTGCGCGGCGCAACCAAGCTGCGTCCGCTCAAGGGCCAGCGCCTCAACGACGCCCTCGCCGGCGAACCGCTCCCTGGCGATCTCGCCAACTACGCGCCCGGCCTCAACGAAAACAACCTGCTCATCGTTAACATCGAGAGCGTGCCGGCCGTCGAAAACCTCGATCGCATCCTCGACGTGCCAGGCATCGACTCGGTGCTAATCGGGCCTCACGACTTGTCGTGCAACCTTGGCAAGCCGGAGCAATACGACGATCCCACGTTTCTCAAAACCGCCGAAACGATTTTTGCCAAGGCGCGAGCCAAGGGCATCGGCGCCGGCATTCACGCGTGGGGCGACACCGCCAGCCAGGCGCGCTTCGTCAACATGGGTGCCAACCTGCTCATCCACAAAGCCGACATCACTTTTTTCAAAAATGGCATCCGCGACGAACTGGCGGAAATCCGTGAGAAACTTGGTTTGCAGCCAGGCGACACCGCGACCGGCGAAGTGAACATTTGATCACCCAATGAACCGAAACCGACTGTTGGCCGGCTTGGCCGTTTTGTTCGCCGCGTTTGGCCAAGCGCAGGCCAAGCCGTCGCCGCCCAACATCGTTCTCATCGTGGCGGACGACCTTGGCTACGGGCAGTTGGGCAGCTACGGGCAGAAACAAATCCGCACGCCCCACCTCGACCGCCTGGCCGCCGAGGGGACGCGCTTCACACAGTTTTACGCCGGGCATTGCGTGTGCGCGCCGTCGCGCTGCGTGCTGATGACCGGCTACCACACCGGGCATTGCTCGACCCGCGTCAACGGTGGCGGCGCTCCGTTGCTCGACAGCGACATCACCCTCGCCGAGGTGCTCAAGGGCGCCGGCTACGCCACCGGCTGTTTCGGCAAGTGGGGGCTCGGCGATCACGGCACGGCGGGTGTCCCCAACCGGCAGGGCTTCGACGAGTTTTTCGGTTACCTGCACCAGGTGCACGCCCACTTTTATTACCCCTCGTTTCTCTGGAGGAACGACCGGAGGCAGGAGTTGAAGGCGAACTGGGGCCAGAAGCGCGAGCAATACTCCCACGACCTGATCGCCGACGGGGCGCTGGACTTCATCCGGCGGCATCGCAGCGAGCGGTTTTTCCTCTACGTCCCGTTCACCATTCCGCACTTTGAGTTGCTGGCGCCGGAGGACTCGATGAAGGAATACCGCGGCCAGTTCCCGGAGCCGCGGGCCTACAAGGGCGACCACTATGCGTCGCAGCCGGAACCCCGCACCGCCCTGGCCGCGATGATCTCGCGCATGGACCGCGACGTCGGGCGCATCCTTGACCTGCTGAAAAAACTGGCCCTAGACCGGGACACTCTCGTGCTGTTCACCAGCGACAACGGCGGCTATCGGCTGGCGGACGAACTGTTCCGCAACAACGGGCCACTGCGCGGCGGCAAGGGCAGTTTTTACGAGGGCGGCATCCGGGTGCCGCTGCTGGTTCGTTGGCCGAGCCGGGTGCCGGCCGGGGCGACCGACGACCTGGCCTGGGCGTTTTGGGACGTGCTGCCGACGCTGGCCGAGTTGGCCAACGCCAAGCCGCCCGCGGGCCTTGACGGCGCGCCCTTGGCCAAGCGGCTGCTGGGCGAAAAACAAACGCCACCGGAACGGTTCTTGTATTGGGAAACCCAGCCACAAAACCAAGGCGGCAAACCGCCGTGGGCCGTCGCGGCCCGTCGCGGAAACTGGAAGGCGCTCCGGCAAAAGCCCCATTTGCCACTGGAACTTTACGACCTCGGCATCGACATCGGCGAAACGCGCAACGTGGCGGAAGCCCATCCCGAGGTCGTGAAACAATTCGAGGCGTTCCTCAAGACCGCGCGAACCACCAGCCGCACCTACCCGGTCGAGGAGCCACTCTGGAAATATGAGCCGCTGAAAACCGGCTTCGTTCGATAACCGCCACAACCCATCCCATGACAGCCACGAAAGCATCCCGATTCCTCCGCTTGGCCAAGCGGATCGTTGTTCCCGGCCTGGCGGCAGTTGCCCTCGCCTCGTCAATGGCGCAGCCAGCCGACAAGCCGCCGGAAAGCCAGGCGCTGCTCCTGGGCCAGTTCAAGTCACAGCCGATGCTCAAGGTGCCGGAAAACCTTGTCGAGCGGTCGAAGTTTCCGTGCATCGATTTTCACGGGCACTTGGCCCGGATGAAGCCGGAGGAAACCATCGCCATCATGGACGACTGCAACGTCAAGCTGTTCGTCGATTTCGACGGCCGCTGGGGGGAGATTCTCGAAAAACAAAAGGCCAAATACCGCCGCTGGCCCGGCCGGGTGATTCACTTCACGCGCATCCCCTGGCGCTTCATCAACGAGCCGGACTTTTCCGAGCGCGCGGTCAAGAGCCTGGAAGAGTCGGTCAAGGCCGGCGCGCGCGGGCTCAAGGTGTCCAAGGCGCTTGGCCTCTACGTCCGCGAAAAGGACGGCAAACTGATCGCGGTGAACGACCCGAGGCTCGACCCGGTCTGGGCAAAGTGCGGGGAGCTGGGCATCCCGGTGGCCATTCACGTGGCCGACCCGGACGCCTTCTTCCTGCCGTTGGACGGCCGGAACGAGCAATACGAGGCGCTCGTCCGCAACCCGCTCTGGCGTTTTTACGGAAAGGATTTTCCCTCCAAGGACACCCTGCTCGAGCAGCGCAACGACGTCATCGGGCGGCACCCCGGCACGACTTTCGTCGGCCTGCACGTGGCCAACCGGCCGGAGAACCTAGCCGAGGTGGCCGCGCTGCTGGATCGCTATCCCAACCTGCACGTCGAGTTTGGCGCGCGGCTCAACGAACTGGGGCGCCAGCCCTACACCGCCCGCGACTTCTTCCTCAAATACAGCGACCGCATCCTTTTCGGCATCGACCGCGGCAGCATGAGCCGGTTCCAATACCGCGTCTATTTCCGGTTCCTCGAGTCGCGTGACGAATACTTCCACCACGGCAGCGGCCTGGGCCGATGGCGCATCTACGGTATCCACCTCCCCGATGACGTGCTAAAAAAAGTCTACTACAAAAACGCCGCCAAACTGCTCGGCCTGGATGAGTGAACGCAGACCGATGCGCTTGGCATAGCGAAGGAGGTAAAAAAGCCTAACTCACACGGGTGCCGACCTTGCCGCCGAGGATGACTTTGCGGAAGTTGTGTTTCTTGAAGAGGTCGAAGACGATGATCGGCATGCCGTTGTCCATGCACTGCGAGAAAGCCGTCGAGTCCATTATCTTGAGCCGTTTCTGCAGCGCATCGATGTAGCTGATCCTGGAGAAGCGCTTGGCCTTCGGGTTTTTCATCGGATCGCTGTCGTAAATGCCATCGACTTTTGTGGCCTTCAGAATCACCTCCGCGCCGATCTCGTTGGCGCGCAGCGCGGCCGCCGTGTCGGTGGTGCAGTACGGGTTGCCGGTGCCGCCGCCGAAGATCACCACGCGGCCCTTCTCCAGGTGACGCACGGCGCGGCGCCGAATGAATGGCTCGGCGACCTGCGACATGCTGATGGCCGACTGCACACGGGTCGGCACGCCCTGTTTCTCAAGCGCGTCCTGCAGCGCCATCGAGTTGATCACCGTGGCGAGCATGCCCATGTAATCGCCGGTGACCCGCTCAATACCCTTCTCGCTGCCCTGCAGGCCGCGAAAAATATTGCCGCCGCCGACCACGACACCGATCTGCACACCCAGCCGCGCCACTTCGCGCACTTGGCCGCCGATGTCGTGTATGGATTCCGGGCAGATACCACCGGTTTTGCCGCCAAGCACCTCGCCGCTGATCTTCAGGAGCACGCGTCGGAACTTTGGTTTTTGCCGTGCGGATTTTGCAGCCGTCTTCTTTTTTTCAGGCATGATTTTCGTAACTGTCCGGCCGCCAAGCTTGGCGCGCCCAAACTGGGTGTGGTGTGTAGCAGGCCACCCCGCCCCGCGTCAATGCGATGCTGTCTTTTTGGCCCGATTCCCGACTCTGCTCGACTCCCAGCGGCTGCGCCGGTTTAATGCGCGGGTGCTGTTGGACAAACTCACCATCATCGGGGTCGGCCTGCTCGGTGGCTCGATTGGCCTGGCTGCGCGGGCGCACGGCTTGGCCAAGAGCGTCTCCGCGCTGGTGCGTCGGCCCGAGAGCGTGGCCGAGTGCCAGGCGCTGGGGGTCGCCGACGAGGTGACGCTGGACTCCGCCGAGGCGGTGGCCGACGCCGACCTGGTTGTGCTTTGCACGCCCATCTCCGGTATGACCGGCTTGGCCAAGCGCATCCTGCCTCATCTCAAGCCGGGCGCGATCATCACCGACGTCGGCAGCACGAAGCAGCAACTTGTCGCCAAGTTAACGCCGCTTTGCACCGGGGCAGACACGCACTTTGTTGGTAGCCACCCGATGGCCGGCAACGACCAAACCGGCCCAGCCGCGGCGCGGGTGGATCTGTTCGATGGCACCGTTTGCGTGGTCACGCTGACCGACGATACCCATCCCGAGGCGATTAAAACGGTCAATCAGTTTTGGGCCGGCCTCGGCTCGCAGCCGATCGAGATGACATCCGGCCTGCACGACCGGCTCGTCGCCCGCTGCAGCCACCTGCCGCACCTGCTGGCCTCGGCCCTGGCCAGACGCGTGCTCGATCCCCCGCACGACGAGCAGCAGTCGCAGCTTTGCGCGACCGGCTTTCGCGACATGACGCGGCTTGCCGCCGGGTCGCCGGTGATGTGGCGCGACATCGTCGGCTCGAACCGAGACGATATCCTCTCCGCGATCGACGAGTTCGCCGACGAACTGGGTGAACTGCGCGGGCTAATCGCCGGCGACTCGCCGGAAGCGATCGAGGCTTGGCTGCAACAGGCCAAGGCTGCGCGGGACAACTGGAATAAATCCGCCGACGCCGACTGACGATGCCGCTGCCCGACCTCATCGAGATCGTCCCGCTGAGCGCCGCGCCCGAGGTGGAGATCACCGTGCCCGGCTCGAAGAGCATCACGAATCGCGCGCTCATCCTCGCCGCCCTCGCCAGAGGCGACATGACACTCGAGGGCGCGTTGTGGAGCGAGGACACGCAGGTGATGGTCGATGCGCTGCGGCGGCTCGGCTATGCGATCGACGTACGGCCCGACCCCGGCGAACCGGGCAACCGCACGCTTGGCGTCACCGGCCTTGGCCAAGCGATCCCGGCCGGCGGCACGGCGGAGCAGCCGCTCGAGTTGTTCGTTGGCAACGCCGGCACGGCGGCGCGTTTTCTCACTGCGTTTCTCTGCCTTGGCCAAGGCGTCTATCGGCTCGCCGGCGTGCCGCGCATGCACGAGCGACCACAGGCCGCGCTGCTGCACGCGCTGCGCGAGCTTGGCTATCGCATCGACTCGGAGGATGACAAGTTGCCGGTGACGATTCATGGCGCCGGGCCAAGCGCCGGGAGTTGCCGCGTGGACATCGGGGAAAGTTCGCAGTTCGCCTCGGCGCTGCTGTTGTGCGCCGCGCCTGGTCAATGGCAAATCGACATCGACGGCGAGAGCGGCGTGGAGTCGCCGTACGTTGTGATGACCACCGGATTGATCGAGGTGTTCCCGAGTGGCGGCGGCCGCCTGGCCATCGAGCCGGACGCCTCAGGTGGCAGTTATTTTTGGGCCGCCGGCCACATTTTGTCGGCGGACGGCGGGAAGCCGGTCACCGTGGCGCGCTGGCCAGGCTCCGGCTGGCAGATCGATGCTGAATTCCCGGCCAAGCTGCCGCTGTCCGGCGCGGTTTCGCGGCGGGACGATCTGGGTGACAGCATCATGACGGCGATCGCCATCGCGCCCCTGGCCAGTTGTCCGATGCGATTCATCGAGCTCGGCCGGCTGCGCGTGCAGGAGTGCGAGCGTGTTGAGGCGCTGCGCACGGGGCTGGCCAAGTGCGGCGCGGCCGTCGTCGAGAGCGGTGACACGCTGGAAATCTCGCCCGGCGAACTGCACGGCGCGACGATCGAGACGTATGACGACCACCGCGTGGCGATGTGTTTTGCCACTCTGGGATTGAAAGTGCCGGGCATCCGCATCAAGAATCCCTCCTGCGTTCGCAAGACGTTCCCCACGTTTTTCCAGAAACTCGCTGCGCCGGTTCCCGGGGGGCTGGGGGCAACACTGCTGGACGAACGGGGCAACCCGCTGGAGCCGAACCAGTTGGTGGCGGACTAGAGAGCAACCAAATTTATTCATGGGAGAACCAATCGTGATCGCACTGGACGGAACCAGTGCCAGCGGAAAAAGCACCAACGCCAAGCTCGTCGCCAAGGCGCTGAGCTACGCCTACGTCGATACCGGCGCCATGTATCGCAGCCTCGCGTGGCATTGCCTCGAGAAAGGCGTGGCACTCGACAACGAAAAAGCGATCGCCTCGCTGTGCCGCCGCTGGAAGACCGAGCTGCGAAACGACGATGGGCACATTCGCCTGTACATCGAAGGCTACTTCCCGGAGAAGGAAATTCGCACCGCAGAGACGAGTGCCGCCGTGCCAACCGTCGCCGCCGTGCCAGGGGTTCGCAAGTGGATGAAGACCAGGCAGCGCGACTGCACCCGGTTCGGCAACCTCGTGATGGAGGGCCGCGACATCGGCTCGAACATATTTCCCGAAACGGACTTCAAGTTTTACCTCGACGCCTCGCTGGATGAACGGGCCAAGCGCCGGGCCGCCGACGGTGTGGACGAAAACCTGGCCGAACGCGACAAGCGCGACAGCCAGCGCGCCGCCGCTCCGCTGATGATCCCGCTCGGAGCACGTGTCATCAACAACTCGGAAATGACTGCGGTGGAGACCAGCACATTGATCATCAACGAGGTGCGCGAACGGCTGGAGGCGGCCGGGTGACCCCGCTCTACTGGCTGGCCTGGAGTGCGTCCCGAATGCTGTTCCGCAACCTGTTCCGATGCCGGGTGTACCATCCCGAGCGTGTGCCGCTCACCGGCCCGGTGATCCTTGCCGCCAATCACGAGAGCTATTTCGACCCGCTGTTCGTCGGCAGCAGCCTGCCGCGATCCATCAACTACCTCGCCCGCGAAGACCTGTTTTCGAACCGGCTCTCCGGGTCGTTCCTGCGCGGACTCAATTCCGTGCCGGTGGATCGAGGAGGAGGCGGTGCCAGGGGACTGAAAAACATCCTCGAGCGACTGCTGAGGGGCAACGGCATCATCATTTTCCCCGAAGGCACGCGGACGAGTGATGGCGAGATGAGATCCGCACAAGCCGGCATCGGCCTGGCCATCATCAGGTCACGCGCTCCGGTCGTGCCGGTGCGCGTCTGGACCTACAACGCCTACGGGCGACACCGCGCCGTGCCAAGGCTGGCAACGACCGCAGTGAAGTTCGGCCATCCGATCCACTTCGATTCGGTGCGTGAAAGAGCCCGGATCTGCCCGCGCCCGGAATTGCGTAACCTCTATCAACAGGCCACCGAAGAAACCATGGCGGCCATCGTGCGCCTGCGCCCGGTCATGGATGGAGCATGAGGCGCTTGGCCAAGCGGGTCACTTGATGCCGGACAGGCGTGCCTTCCAGATGTCAAACAGCTTGACCGTGGCAAACACGTCCCGTAGGCAGTACTCGGCGATTTCCTCGTAACGCTCCTCCTCCATCAACTGGTTCACGTCCATGCCGGTGACGCCGTGCGACTTGGGCGAATCGATGCCAAACACCCTGCAGTAAAAATCCAGGTTGAACCGCCGCGCCGCGCCGTCCCGTCCGCTGACGTTGTAGAAGGTCAACTGCTCGGCCAGGTCGCAGTGCGGCTCGGTGGCGAACCGGTAGCCCAGCCAGTTCTTCCTCGTGATCGGCACGTCGAGTTGTGCCGATCGAAGATAAAGAAACGGAACATCGAACTGCCGGCCGTTGAACGTCACCACCTTGTCGTAGTGCCTGGCCACCGCCCAAAACTGGTTCAGCAACTCCACCTCGTCCATCACCGGCGCAAAATCCACCCCAGCAGCCGCCCGGGTGTTTGACTCAAAGTCGTCGGCGATGAAGATCACCTGGCCGCGAAGTGTCTCGGCGTTGATCATCGCGATGCAGACCACCTGAGCGGTGAACGGCCAAAGACTCATCATCCGGGTGAGTTCCTCCCGTTTGGCCTCCTGCTCCGCCTCCGTGGGCAGGTTGTTGGCGGGGCGCATCAGGTATTCCTGGGACGATTCGTCGAACGAATCGAGCGGAACAGCGGAAGTCTCGATGTCAAAAACCAGAGTGGCCATGGGCGATATGATGCAGAATCCTGGCCCAAAAAAGAAGGATGGAGGCCCCGCACAGGGCAGGACCTCCAAACCGAATGTTAACCACTAGTGGTTATTTCTTACCTTTGCGCTTTGCCCTTTTCTTGGCTTTACGCTTCGGCGCTGCCTTCTTCTTAGCTGCCTTTTTCTTCACAGCTTTCCGCTTGGGAGCTGCTTTTTTCTTGGCTGCCTTCTTCT
>QOAX01000191.1 GCA_003972865.1 Verrucomicrobiota bacterium
GGAACCATCATTGGGAAATTGGAGTTTGAAAAAACCCCAATGACCGTCGCCAACTTCGTCGGCCTCGCGGAGGGTACCAAGCACTACTCGAAAACCGGCGGCGCGCCGGCCGATGCCAAGGGCACGGCGTACTACGACGGGCTGAATTTTCACCGGGTGATTCCCAACTTCATGATCCAAGGTGGCTGCCCGCTGGGAACCGGCACGGGCGATCCGGGCTACAAGTTCCCGGACGAAATCGATTCGTCGTTGACACACAGCAGCCCCGGGATTTTCTCGATGGCCAATTCCGGCCCCGGGACAAACGGCAGCCAGTTTTTCATCACCCACAAGGCTACGCCGCATCTTGATGGCAAACACACCGTCTTTGGCCATGTCATTAAGGGTCAGGATGTTGTCAACGCCATCGCCAAGGGCGACAAGATCAACAAGGTCAGCATCAAGCGGGTTGGGGAAAAGGCCAACGCCTTCAAGGGTGACGAGGCGCAGTTTGCTGAGCTGCGAGCTACCATCAAGTCGCCGGAGGACAAAAACAAAGCCGAGGGCGAGGGGTTTCTTGCCAAGGTCAAAAAGGAGGAGGGAGTGAAGACCACCGCTTCCGGTCTGGCCTACAAGGTGTTGACCGCCGGAACCGGTGCCAGCCCGAAAGCCACAAACCAAGTGACCGTGCACTACACCGGTAAGTTGATCAGCGGCAAAGTGTTCGACAGCTCCGTCAAGCGCGGCCAGCCGGCGACCTTCCCGCTCAACCGCGTGATCCCCGGCTGGACCGAGGGACTGCAGTTGATGAAAAAGGGTGGCAAGTCGGTTTTCTACATTCCGTCCGATCTGGCGTACGGCGCACGCGGCGACGGTGGAGTGATTCCGCCGAATGCGACACTGGTGTTTGAGGTGGAGTTGCTCGACATCAAATAACACCACCTGATCGTTTCAGTGCGATACTTTTCAACGAACGCGGTTGTCCTGATAGCAGCCGCGTTTTTTGTGGGGTGCCTTGAGTTTGGCGAAGATGTGGAACTCGTCACCCCGAACGTGACCGCCAGGGAGCTGGCGGAGGTGAGTCAGCGAACCGGGATACAGTTCCCGGAAGGGACGACCGGCTTGGGGTATCTGTTTTTGGGTTCGGGAATTGATGATGCGCTGGCGATCAAAGTCTCGATCCCCCTCGATCAGAAGGAGGCTTTTTTAAAAAACGAACTATTTCAGTCCGGAAATAAGTCAAGGCCATCGATTCAAATTGGCAAAGGCCAGCCGCCAGCCATGGTGGCAGCTGAATGTCCTGAGTGAAAGACAGGATCACACGAAAGATTTGCCTAAAGGAAAATACGTTGAATGTACCCTTGGGCTGGAGGAGGGCAATTGGGTCGCCTACATCACATGGATATCAACCCAGCTTGGCCAAGAGCTTGCCAAGTGCGTCAGGCGCCTTCACTTTTTAGCGACTTGACGAAGCGGGCGGTTCGTTCGCAGGCGGTCTTGATCTGCTCGAGGCCGGTGGCGAAGCAGCAGCGGAGGAAGCCTTCGCCGCCATCGCCAAAGGCGTTGCCGGGCACACAGGCGACGTTTTCCTCCTTCACCAGCCGCGACGCGAACTCGCCCGACCCCAGGCCGGTCGATTGCACGCTGGGGAAGGCGTAGAACGAACCGCGCGGCAGGTGGCAGTCGAGTCCCATGTCGTTGAACGCCTTGACGATGTAGTTGCGGCGGAGCCGGTATTGTTCCTTCATTTCGGCGACCGGCTCGGCGCCGTTTTGAAGCGCCTCGATGGCGGCTTCCTGGCTGATGATGCTCGCGCACAGCATGGAGTACTGGTGGATGCGCATCATCGCCTCGATCAATTCCGCCGGGCCGCAGGCGTAGCCGATGCGGAAGCCGGTCATCGCGTAGGCCTTGGAAAAGCCGTGCAGAAAAATTGTGCGCTCGGCCATGCCGGGCAGTGCCGCGATGCTGGCGTGCTCCCCCTCGAAGGTCAGCTCGGAGTAGATCTCGTCGGTGATCACCAGCAGGTTGTGGCGTTTGGCCAGGCGGGCGATCGCCTCGAGCGCCTCGCGGGTCATCGTGCCGCCGGTGGGGTTGGTGGGGAAATTCAGCACGAGCGCCTTGGCCCTGGGCGTGATCGCCTGCTCGATGGCCTCGGCGGTGACGGCGAATCCGTCCTTGGCCAGACACGGCACGGGCACCGGCACGCCGTGGGCCAAGGCGATCCCGGGCGCGTAGCTGACGTAGCACGGCTCGTGGTAAAGGATCTCGTCGCCGGGATTGATGATCGCCCGTAGCGCAATGTCGAGCGCCTCGCTGACGCCGACGCTGACGAGGATTTGCGTCTCCGGATCGTAGTTCACGCCGAATTCCCCAGCAACGTAGCCGCTGATGGCGGCGCGCAGCTTGGGCAGGCCAAGGTTGGAGGTGTAGCTGGTATGGCCGCGCTCCAGCGCGTAGATCGCCGCCTCGCGAATGTGCCATGGCGTGACGAAGTCCGGCTCGCCGACGCCGAGCGAGATGATGTCGGGCCGCCCCTGCACGAGGTCGAAAAACTCGCGGATGCCGGAGCGTGGAATGCGCTGAACCTGCTGGGCGACAGTGTCGCCGGGCTTGAAGTCGCTCGACATTGCTGGGGGTCAGGCTGCGGCCTTCTTTTGCCGGCGCTGGAACACCGGCTCCGCTTGGCCAAGCACGACCTTGTCGGTGACCTTGACCGAGACGATGTCGGTCGAGTCGGGGATCTCGTACATCGTTTCGAGCATCAGTTTCTCCATCAGGCTGCGAAGGCCGCGCGCGCCGGTGCCGCGATTGATGGCGGCCTTGGCCAGTTCCGTCAGGGCGCTCTCGGTGAAGTTGAGTTTCACGCCGTCCATCTCGAACAACTTGGAGAACTGCTTGATAAGGGCGTTCTTCGGCTCGGTCATGACGCGGACGAGTTGCGCCTCGTCTAGTTGCTCAAGCGACGTGTGTACCGGTAGCCGGCCGATGAACTCCGGGATGAACCCGTAGCTGAGCAGGTCCTCCGGCTCGATATGCCTGAGGATATCCCTGTCCTCCGCGCCGGGCTTGTCGTCGTGCTGGGCATCCTTCTTGCCGGAAAAGCCGAGCACGTGTTTGCCGATTCGGCGCTGGATGATGTTGTCGAGATCGACGAAAGCGCCGCCGCAGATGAACAGCACGTTTGTCGTGTCGAGCTTGATGTATTCCTGCTGGGGATGTTTGCGCCCGCCCTGCGGCGGGACGTTGCAGACGGTGCCCTCGAGAATCTTTAGCAGGCCCTGCTGCACGCCCTCGCCGGAGACGTCGCGGGTGATCGAGACGTTCTCGGTGCGGCGCGTGATCTTGTCGATTTCGTCGACGTAAATGATGCCGATCTGTGCGCGCTTCACGTCGTAGTCGGCCGCCTGCAGGAGGCGCAGGACGATGTTCTCGACGTCATCGCCAACGTAGCCGGCCTCGGTCAGCGTGGTGGCATCGGCGAGGGCGAACGGCACGTCGAGCATACGTGCCAGCGTGCGGGCAAGCAGCGTCTTGCCGGAGCCGGTCGGGCCAAGCAGCAGGATGTTGCTCTTCTCGATCTCGATGTCATCGCCGCTGGTTTCGCTGGGAATAATTTTGTCGTCGCCCTTGGTTTTGACCGTGAGGCCGGACTGGATGCGTTTGTAATGGTTGTGCACCGCAACGGACAACGTCTTCTTTGCGGCATCCTGACCGATGCAGTGTTCGTCCAGCGCCGCCTTGATCTGCTTGGGCTTCGGGACGTTGAGCTTGATCGCCTTTTTCTTCTCCTCAGCCTGCAGTTCCTTGTCGAGGACGTTCTTGCAGACGAGAATGCAGTTGTCACAGATGTACACGCCCGGCCCGGCGATCAGCTTGCGGACCTCCGAGTGGGATTTCCCGCAGAAGCTGCACAGGGTGATCTGGTTGGGGCGTGCCATGGGTGCGAAATTATTTCTTCTTTTTCTCGTCCTTGAGGCTGGCGACGTCCTTGCGGGACTTCACCACCTCGTCAACGAGACCGTACTTCTTCGCTTCCTCAGGCGACATGAAATGGTCGCGGTCCGAGTCCGTGACGACCTGTTTGACTTTTTTGCCGGTGTGCTTGGCGAGGATTTTGTTGATACTGTCCTTAAGCCGCAGGATTTCCGCTGCCTGAATCTCGATGTCGGAGGCGTTGCCCTGCGCGCCGCCCCACGGCTGGTGGATCATGATGCGTGCATTGGGCAGGGCGTGGCGCTTTCCCTTGGTGCCAGCGGCAAGCAACACGGCGCCCATACTGGCCGCCTGGCCAATGCAGTACGTGTTCACATCGCAGGTCAGGAACTGCATCGTGTCGTACACGGCCAGACCGGCGGTGATGCTTCCGCCCGGCGAGTTGATGTACAGATGGATGTCCTTCTTCGGATCCTGCATCTGCAGGAACAACAACTGGGCAATCACCAGGTTCGAGATCGTGTCATCAACCGGCGTGCCGATGAACACAATGCGGTCCACCAGCAGCCGCGAGTAGATGTCGTAGCCGCGTTCGCCGCGGCCGGTCTGCTCGACGACCATCGGAACCAGGAAATTATTTGCCTTCAAGCCTTCCCTCATGGCCGGAAACCATAACGGCCCCGGCTTCATGGCGTCAAGCGTTTGGCCAAGCGCTTGGCTTTATTCCCGGGCGAAGGGGCCGTTGTTGCCTATGGCGTGGATGGTGTTTTGGATGCGGTGGGAAAGGTAGGTGCCGTCCTCGGCGTCGATCTTGTACCGGATCTGCACCTGCATGGCTGGCTTCATGTCTGCAATCTGCAGCAGCACTGATTTCTTGTCGGCGGACAGCTTCACGCCAGTCACCTCGACGTTGTCGCGGCCCTGGCTGCCGTCGGCCTTGTAGTCGCGCGAACCATAGTTGCGCGTGCGCCTGTAGCCCCAGCGATGGACGGAATAGCTCTCCGGGTCGGCGGCGGTCTCCGCGTCGAGTTCGTTCGTGAACGTCAGTGAGATGCCGTCCTTCGTCGCGTGGATGGCCACTGGGAGGTGCACTGGTTTGCCGGTGTGCTTGAGGCGATAGAAACCACCCGGCCGAGTCTTGTTGCCGGCCCAGCCGAAGAGGCCGCAGGCGTAGAGTTGGCCGTCGCCGGGGTGGAAGCGGCCGCGCATCACGCCGGTCGGGAAATCAAAGTCCGGGATGCGAACCACACCGCCTTGGACACGGCCGTTCACTTTTTCCTCCATCACCACGTACACGTAACCGGTGCCGTAGGAGAGGTTGATGAGTTGGCCGCCGAGTCCGCCCCACTTGTCGCTGTTGACCCAAAGCTGCTGGGCGGGCGAACGGTCGAAGTCGTTGTGCATCCAGACCATCGGCAAGGTGATGTCGGCCTCGGTCAGGCCTTGGTGGTAGCCCATGAGGTTGCCGTAAAATTTGCCCTTCTCGATGAGGTTGATTTCGTTCTTCGGCGTCCAGTGGCCCTCCTGGTCGCTCACGTAAAATGTGCCGTCCGGATTCACGCACACGCCGTTCGGCGCGCGGAAACCGCTGGCGATAATCTCGGTGGTTTTGCCGTCCGGCGACACCCTGAGCAGCGTTCCGTGCTGCGGCACCAACGCCGTCTTGGCGTGGCGGGCGGCCTTGGTGTAGTAGAAATTCCCGTAGGAATCGGTCTGCAGGTCCATCGCAAACTCGTGGAAATGCTCGGTCACCTGCGCGTCGTGGTTGAACGCCTTGTAGTAGTCGGTCTCGCCGTCGCCATTGGTGTCGACCAACTGGGTGATTTGGTCGCGGCAGGTGACGTAGATTCTACCCTCGACGATTTTCAGGCCAAGCGGCTGGAACATGCCGGTCGCGATGCGCGTCCAGCTGAACTCCTGCGGGTCGCTGTTAATGCCGTCGACGATCCAGACATCGCCCATCCACGTGCAGATCGCCGCCCGGTCGCCGCCCTCGAAAAAGTCGAAGCCGCCTAGGCGCATCCAAGAACGGTACGGGTTTTTGTCCGGCGCGGTGATGACCTCGGTGACGAACGCTCCCGGCTTGCCCATCCGGCGCGGCTTGGTTTTGATAATCTCCAGCCAGCGGCGCTCGTTGTCGGACTGCACCAAGTCCGTCAGGATTTCCGGCTCGCTGTTTTGGGCCATCAACGCTCCGAACACCTCCATGAAACCCTCCTTGATGCGGGAGGAAAAAAGTTTGACGGCGGTGGGTTCACCGGCGGGAATCCGCAGCCGCAGATGGCCGTCGGCGGTGGTTTCAAATTTCGTCCCTTCGATCCCCCCGATAACCCCCACGACTAATCTGTCGCCGTAAACGGCTACTTCTCGATGATCCACCGCTCGCAGTTTCGGCTCGGAATCAGCGATGTGCGCGACCTGCAAAACGAATTCCGAATCACGGCGAGCGAGATTGATATTGCGGATGACCACCTTTTGGCCGCTCAACATTTTTGCAAGAGAGGGCGACTCGAATACACGGACGCCTCCAATCTTGTAATAAAGAATCACCCGATCATTGTGGAGAAACAGCCCGCGCCACTGGCCCCAGTCGCGGGGGAGCGGGCCGTACGGCTTGTTGTCGAGGCCGCGCAGGCGCGGATCGTCAAAACGGTCCGTGCTCGGCCTGGCCCAGCCCGGCGCGACCGGGTTGGTGAAGAGCCGCTCGCCGACCAGCTTCGGGTGCGTGCCGTGGCTGCCGTCGTAAACGATGCTGCGCCAATCGATGAACCCGTCGCCGCTCCACGCCGCGGCCAGGCGCAGCGTGTCGGTCTCGAATACCACGAATTCGCTGCCTTTGGACACGCCGCCCGGCCCGTCGTCGAGCCGGATCGCGATGCCCTTGTAGGCGATATTGCCCGGGGCGACCTCGATTGAGGCGCTGAGGTACGGGCCGTAGTTCATGTCGATGTACGGCTTGCCGGTCAGCTTGACGTCGTCCGCTTGGCCAAGTGCGGAAATGGAAAAGACAGCCGCAACGGCCAAGCGCGACGGGATGCGAAACAGGTGAATCACGGCCGGGAAAGTAGGCAACGTCCGCCCCAAGGCCAAGCCCAAACGATGAAGCTGGTCGTCCGCAACAAATCCACCACGGTCAGCCCCGTAAGCCAGCTCCGCCTATTGCCGGGGGTCGGAGAGGCCGCGGCAGGCTCCGGCGATGGTCTCGAGTTGCTCGAGGAATTTCTCCCGCTCGGCTTCCGGCAACTGCTCCAGCACGTGCGACTGCAGGCCGATCGCCTCGTCGCGGATGGCCTTGTATTTCTCCCTGGCCACCGGCAGCAATTCCACCCGGTTGGCGCGCCGATCTTTTTCGTGAGGACGCCTCTGCACAAGGCCGTTGGCTTCCATGCGTTCGAGCAGTGAGGCGATGGTGTTGGGGTCGCTGCTCATCGCGTTGGCCAGCGCCTTTTGCGTCAGGCCATCCGGCTCGGCCTCGAGCAGTGTGCGGATGACGGTGAACTGGTCCGGCGTCAGCCCCATCCCGGCGATGCGCCGGCGGAACGCCTGGTTCAAGCCGTACCACGCGCGGCGTAGCAGCACCGGCAGGCGGCGGCGCCCCGGCGCGTCCAGCGGCATCTCGGCTTCCTCTGGCGAAAACCCATCCATTCGGCCGGGAGGCTGCCACGCTTGGCCAGGCGGCACAAAATTATTTGGACTTTTCGGGACGATTCCCAAAGAACAACGCCCCAAGCACGATCGCCGCCCCGAGCAGTTGCTGTCCGCCCAGCGCCTGGCCGAGCAGCACCCAGCCCAGCGCCGCCGCGAATACCGGCTGCAGTAGCAGATTCAGCGACGTGAGCGACGCCGGCAGGTGGCCAAAGGCATACGCGATCAGGCCCTGCCCGGCGAAATGGCTGACCAGCGCCAAGCCGAGCAGCACGAGCCAGCCGTTGAGGTTGGGCGTCAGCAGTATCTCGCCACTGGCCAGGGCGACCGCGAGCATCATCGGTGCCGCGAACAATCCGGACCAGGCCATGATCTCCTGCGGCGGGCAGGTCTCGCGCAGTTTTTTCACCGCGAGCATGTATGAGCCGTACGCGATGGCGGTGAGCAGCGAGAGGGCATCGCCGAACAGTCGCTCGGGGTCGAGTTGGAAACTGGCGCCCATCAAGACTACCGCGCCGCCGAACGCGAGGCCGAGCGCAATGAAAAAGCGTGGGGCGATCCGTTCGCCGAACAGGTGGCCAGCCCACAACGTCACCCACAGCGGGGCGAAGTTCGCCAGCAACGTGGCGTTGGCGACAGTGGTGTATTTGATCGACCAATGCCACAACACCAAATCGACCGCGAAGAAAAAACCTGCCAAGGCCAGCAAGCCAGTCGGCCGGCGGGTGTGCTTAGTTGTTTTAGCGTCGGTTTTTCCCGGAACGGCCAGCAACACCATCCACATGAACGGCAACGCGAAGAACACCCGATAAAAACCAATCGCCGCCGGCCCGAAGCCGCCATACTCCGGCTTCAGCGCAAACGCCGCTAACACCGGCGAAAAGCCAATCGCCAACGCACCAAAAGCCAGCGCAACCGTTGGTATCTTCGGGTAACTCACCAAGCCGCGCAGCGTAGGCAAAAGCCCGAGGCTGCGCGAGATTTGCCGACTCGCGGCGTTTGGCCAAGCGGGGTAGGCTCGGACGAGCGTGATGGTGTGGCGATGTTTTTTTTTGCGGCATTGTGCCGGCTTGGCCTTGGGGCTTTGGCTGGTGGCCGGGCTGGGGTGTGTCCAGGGGCCAAGTGAGGCGGAGTCGCCACTTGTTGCTTCCGCGCTTGGCCAAGCGCTTGGCCAAGTGGACACGGCGACGATTGATGCCTGCATGGTTTGCCATAGCACACGCGAGATGCAGCGCGGGCCGGTGCTCGATGGTTTGCCGGAGTGGTATCTCGCGGATCAGCTAAAGAAATTCAAGTCGGGCCAGCGCGGCAAAAACGCGGCCAACCGCGCCGAGGCGCTGATGGGCGTGGCGATGGCGAAGGTGGGGACGGATGAGCAACTCGCCGACTTGACGCGGCATTTTTCGAAGCGCAAGCCGAAGCCATTCATCCGTGTGGTGCGCGGCGACATCCCCGTCGGCAGGGCGCACTACGCGACTCGCTGCGCGTCGTGTCACGGCACTAAGGGCGAGGGCAAGCCGGAGATCCAGTCGCCGCCGGTGAATGTGCAGGAGGATTGGTTTTTGCTCGATCAACTCCGCAAGTACGCCAACGGCCAGCGCACCGTTCATCCCCGCGACGCGGGCGGCGTGATGATGAAGGCGGCTCTCGCCGGTTTGTCGCCGGACGACCTCCGAAGTGTCGTGGCTTACATCGCGCGGGACTTGACGGTGACGCCGCCGTTGCAAAAGGTCGGCCCGCCGAAAAAGTAAACCGATGGCAAGCGTCCGACTCGATAATCTCTGCAAAAACTTCGGCTCTGTTCGGGCGGTGGACGGGGTGAGCCTCGAGATTCCCGACGGCGAGTTGATGGTGCTCGTGGGGCCGTCGGGCTGCGGCAAGTCCACGTTGTTGCGTCTGATCGCCGGGCTGGAGGAGGCCACGAGCGGCGGCATTTTTCTCGATGATCGCGAGGTCAGCCGCGTGAAGCCGCAGGATCGCGACGTGGCGATGGTGTTCCAGAATTACGCACTCTTTCCGCACCTCAACGTCGAGCAAAACATGGCGTTCAGCCTGAAGTTTCGCAAAGTGGCCAAGCCGGAGATTCGGTCGCGCGTCGCCGAGGCGGCTAAGGTGCTGGGCCTCGCCAACCTGTTGCGCCGCAAGCCGGCGGAGTTGTCCGGCGGCCAGCGGCAGCGCGTGGCGCTGGGCCGGGCGATGGTCTGCAAACCGAAAGTGTTCCTGCTCGACGAGCCACTCTCGAATCTCGACGCGCGGATGCGCGCCGAAATGCGCGCAGAGATCGCGGAGCTGCATCGGCGGCTGGGCACGACGATGATTTTTGTCACGCACGACCAGACCGAGGCGATGACGCTTGGCAAACGGCTTTGCGTGCTCGACCTTGGCCGAGTGATGCAGACCGGCTCGCCGATGGAGCTGTATCAGCGGCCGGCGCACCGGTTCGTCGGCGATTTCATCGGCACGCCGGGGATGAATTTTGTCTGGGGCCGCCTCGAGGAGCGCGACGGCGGATTGGCCTTCGTGGAACGGAGCGACGAAGGCGACGGCTTCGCGCTTGGCTTGGACGGCGACTTGGCCAAGCGCTTGGCCAGGCACAACGGTCGCGACGTGGAACTGGGCATCCGCCCCGAGCATTTGTCGGTCGCCGACGGGCAGGGCGGTATTTCTGCAACCATCGAAAGCTGCGAGACGCTTGGCCACGAGACACTGTTGAGGGTGCGGAGCGGCGGGCATGGGTTGGTGGTGCGAGTGGCCGGCGCGGGCGCTGCCAGCTTGGCCAAGGTCGGGCTGGAGTTCGACCTGGACGCCGCCACTTGGTTTGACGCCGACACCGGCCAGGCGCTGGGTTGAGTGACTGCGAGCTTGTGTGTCACCTGGGCCAAAGGGGCATGTCGTCGCCGTTGATTTCGCGCTCGATGTCGGGACGGCGGTTGCGGATGAAGTCGCGGATGGCCTCAAAGCGGACGCCGCGACGTTGATACGGACTGATGTGCGGGGTGACCATGGCCTCGATGCGCTCGGTCTCCGCGAGGAGTTTTTCCTCGTCCCAATGCTCGGCCATCAATTTCTTCATCGTTGCGGCGTATTTTTTTCGGACAGACGGAATCTGATAGAGCTTGCGGGCGACGAGACCTTTGAGGCGAACGGAGCGTGGTGAGCTGCGGTCGACACGCAGGCGGCTGTATTTCTCGAACAAACAATCGGCGCCCCAAGGTATGAAGTGGAGTTTCTCGCTGCCGGGGTTGAGGTAGATGAAGTAGTTGTTGCGGTTGCCGGAGTAGCCGTCCCAAAAACTGAGCAACCCCTCGAGCACCCAGAATTGGTAGAATGCCTCCTCGTCGATCACCTCCCAAATCGCCTCCTCGTAGTCGTGCTCGTTGGTTTGCAACTCGGCGACCATGAGGAAGTCGGTGCTTTCCGGGCTGATGTTCAGGCCGTGAATCGCGAGGAGGTTGCGGCCCTTGCGAAACTTGTCCTTGTGCGGGCTTATGTTGAACGATGAGAAGCTCGAGTTGGCGCCGTCGTCGCCGCTGCTCGTGGCACGCGAGTCCCACTGCGCGTTTTCCGGTGCGTTCATCCGCGCCACCTCGTGGCCGTTGATGTAGGCGACGAAGCCGTCGTCGCACTTCATCCGGAGCAGCAGGTTCTTGGTGGCATGGATCGAGTCGAGGTCGTCGATCTCGAGCGGGAAACGCAGGTACAGCGACGTGGCCTTGTTGTGCATTTGCCCGATGAAGTTGAAATTCGGCGTGATGAGTTTTTCGAATCCCTGCCCCGCCTCGTAGCCGGCGCCGTTGGTGCCGGCTACCCAGCTTGAGTCGTCAAAGGATGACTTGTACCACGCGGCATCGTGGGCGTCGCTGTCCGGCACCCAGGCGCGTCCCGGCACTTCGCCGCCAAAAAACGGCTCGCCGTTT
>QOAX01000125.1 GCA_003972865.1 Verrucomicrobiota bacterium
GTTGATGCTGGCAAGCATGATGTTCATGATCCCGATGCCGCCAACGAATAGGCTCAACGCTGAGATAATGAGCCCAATCAGGTTTGCATTTTTTATGCGTTTCTCAGCACTAGCAATGCGGCTTGCATAAGTGGAGAATTCAAAATCCTCAACTCCTTTGTGAGTATGCAGCAGGATATTGCGGACCTGATCCAGAGCTTTCTCCATGTAGTTCAAATCAGCCACCTTGATATCGATATCTGTCAAGTTGGGTTCCGGGGTATCATCGGTTCCACTGGAGAGTTTGAATCTCATCCACATGGTGTTGATCGGGATATAAACCACATTATTTTTGTGATGAAAGCCGTCTCGACGGAAACGGTATCCGGTATGACGCTTGGGTCCGGTCCGGTTGTTACGTTTCTGTCTCTCGAGTTCCCTTCGTTTCCGCTCGGCATCAGTCATATACTCGGTGAACATTCCGATCACGGTGAACGGCTGCCGGTTGATATGGATGATCTTGCCCACCGGATTGATCTCTTGATCGGTTGATTCCGGATCTCCGAACAGTCGGTTGCGGATGTGGGCACCGATAACGCAAACCGGTTTTGCTTCCCGCTCGTCCAGTTCGTTAAAAAACCGTCCGTACTGAAGGGTATGTCGATTCATTTCCAGCACGACCGGCCAGGCCCCGATGAACTCGGAAGGATAGCAGCTACGCCGTTGGTATGTGATGCGGGCACGGTGCCCCATCTCCGGGGAAACGAGGGAAAGCAGTGTGGCCCCTCGTTTAAGCGCATAGACGTCATTCAGCGTTTTGCCAGGTGATGTGTCGGCTATATGATCCTGATAGTCTGGCGGATCGCTATCGCGAATGAGTACTTTGTTCAGGCCACCATAAATAATAATGTTGTCCCGCATACTTTTTTCGAGCCCTTCCACGATGGCGGACATGGTTACCACGCTGGCTACCCCGAGAACGACCCCGAGCATGGTTAGGACTGATCGGAACCAGTGCGCGTAGACTTCCTGAAGGCCGAGAATGAACAGGTTAACATAAGTCATTAAACGACTGGAATGGGTGGTAAGGCATCTTAAAACATAGTGAAAGATTGCCCTATGACCATCCCTGAGAAATGGCCGCTACTCGTACCGGAGTGCCTCGATGGGATCCAGTCGTGAGGCCTTGAAGGCGGGGAAAAGTCCTGCAATGAGACCAACGCAACCACTGAAAGCGATGCCAATGAGCAGCACTTCGGCGGTTATTTGGGGAGTATTCTCTGTGGGGACCATTTGGGTCAGCAGCCAAACCGAACCATATGAAGCTGGGATACCAAACAATCCACCGAGGAGGGCCAGGGAGATGCTTTCCATGATTATCTGGAGAAACACGACAGACCCCGTAGCGCCCATGGCCTTGAATGTGCCGATTTCCCGAATGCGTTCATTGATGCTGGCAAGCATGATGTTCATGATGCCGATTCCTCCTACTATCAGGCTTAATGCGGCAATAATGCCCCTGATGATTTGGGCGCTGTTCAAGCGTTTGTTGATATTGGTTAATACACTTTCCTGTGTCCGAAATGAGAAATCTTCAATTCCATTATGGGAGCGAACCATGACATTGCGAATTTGCCCCATGGCCTTGTCCAGGACATCCACACTCAACGCTTTAACATCGAAATCGCTGAGTTTGGGATTCGGGGCAAAGACCTCGGGTTCTGAGGATTTGCTGGTGGAAAACCGCCCTTTAATGGATCTGGAAGCACTGGAGGTCGCCATGCGAAACTTCATCCACATTGTATTCAATGGAATATGGGCCACGTTGTTTCTGTGCCAAAAACGGTCACGGTTGGAATAGCGACCAGACGATCTGCCGCGGGCTGGGCCGCTGCGGGACTGTTGTAACTGTAACTGGTATTCCCGTTTTTTTCGGTCTGCTTCACTTTCAAGTTTTTTGTACATTCCGACAATCTGGAACGGTATATAGTTGATGTTGATCTTTTTTCCAACCGGATCAAGTGGAGTTCCATCCGGGTTGGTGGGACCGAATAATCGATCCCGAATATCGGCTCCAATCACGCAAACATTCTTTGCAATATGATCCTCGTAGGAACTGAAAAACCGGCCATGTTCGATTTCATAACCTTCCATATCCATAATATCCGGCCAGACGCCGACGAAGGAGGAAAGATAGGTCCGTTTATCCTGGTAGCTTGCGCGTCCATAAGACCAATGCATCTCTGGGGAAACACAGTTAAGCAGAGTGGCATTTTTCTTTAATGCATAGGCATCCTGCACGGTGATGCCAGGGGAGTAATCCTGTTTATGTTCCTGGTAACTGGGTGGCTCATCCTCATCGATGTTGATTTTATCCGCTCCACCGTAAACGACCATTTGTTCCTTCATCGCATTCTCCATTCCCTTTACAATTGCGGACATGGTCACCAGGCTGACGATCCCTAGCACGACCCCAAGGATGGTCAACGTGGAGCGAAACCAATGGGATCCGATTTCCCTCAGTCCAATCATGAGCGTGTTAAAAAGGATCATTGTCTGGGTGGATCAATCGTACCGTAATGCCTGGATAGGATCGAGTTTCGCTGCCTTGATCGCTGGGAAAAGTCCTGCCATGCTTCCGATCATCACGCTGAAGCCAAAGGCGACCGCCATTGCGAAGGCGGTCATCACAGGGGGAGTGGTGTCGTCGGCAAAACTGGCCAGTGTGTTGACCAGGATGGGGGAAACGATCACCCCGGCGATTCCACCGGCCACGGAAATGACAATACTTTCCGTCAAAATCTGCAGAAAAACGTCCATATTTGTTGCCCCTACAGATTTTCGGATGCCAATCTCCCGGACGCGTTCGGAGATACTGGAAAGCATGATGTTTACAATACCAATACCGCCAACCAGCAGGCAGATGCCTGCTATGAACATCCCACTGATTCGTTCATTTTGGATGGACAAGGCTATGTCGCCGGCGAAACCCTCCTGCGTTTGAAAGTCGAAATCCTCCAACCCTTTGTGGGTTTGCATCAGGACATTGCGAACCTGTTGCAGGGATTTCTCGAGCGTTGATACGTCGTAAATATTCATTGCCACCTTGGACAAGGAACGGTCCATGTTACTCCCCCTGTCATACGATGAATCAAGTTTTGAAACGAGTGTGTTCAGCGGAAGCATAATGGTTGAGTTTTTTCCGCTGTAAATCCTCATCGTTGTGTGAGATTGTCTATCGCCGGACATATAAGATGATCTATAGTCACGTCGTGCCACCGTTTGGCCAGCGGCGCGGGCTTCTTCTTTCTTTTTTCGGTCCTCCTCACTCATGTACTGCTTGAACATTCCGATGATCCTGAACGGAATATAGTTGATCATGATTTTCTCACCAATGGGAATAATTTCCTCCCCCTGGTTGTCGTATTCTCCAAAAAGATCATTTCGAATTTGGGTTCCAATGATACAGACGGTATTGGCTAGCAGATCATCCGGGTCCGAGAAAACGCGTCCGTGTTCCAATTCGTGCTCTTCAATTTCCAGCAGACTTGGCCAGGTTCCCTTTACTGATGCGTAGCGGACTCTTTTACTTTTTCTGCTGACACGAAGCGATCCGCGGTAACTTCTTTTTTCAATCACGGGGGTTACGTTATAAACCAGGGGCGCATTTTTTTGTAAGGCGTAAACATCCTTTAATGTCATTCCATTAGCTTCGTCTTCAAGATGTTTTTGGTAATCAGGCAGATCATCATTGTCATCCACAATGATTCGTTCCAGTCCACCGGATTCAGCCAGAGAATCCCTAAGTAAATTTTCCTTCCCCTTTACGAAGGCGGACATGGTCACCAGGCTGGCCACACCCAGGATAATCCCGAACATCGTGAGCAGCGACCGGAACCAGTGCGCCCAGATTTCCTTGAATCCACTTTCGATGATCGAACCCAAATTCATGAAGTCATGTCAGGGATTTTCTGAGATTTGATGTCTGTGACCTGGTCGAACTTTGGGACATCTGCGGCCAGTTTCGGATCAATTTCGTTGGCAATCTTTCCATCACGAATCTCGATCCGGCGCGGCGTGACCGCCGCAATTTCAGGATCATGAGTTACGATCATGACAGTTCGCCCCTCCTTGTGCAGTTTATCAAACATCTCAAGGATCAACACGCCGGTGTTTGAGTCAAGGTTTCCCGTCGGTTCGTCGGCAAAGATGATTCGAGGGTCATTCACCAAAGCCCGGGCGATGGCTGCCCGTTGCTGTTGTCCTCCGGACAACTGGGAGGGACGATGCTTGCTGCGATCCTCCATGTTGACCGAGCTCAATGAATTCATTGCTCTCTCGCGACGTTCTTTGCTGCTGAGTCCACTGTAAATCATCGGCAGTTCCACGTTTTGACGCACGGTCAACTTGGGCAAAAGATTGAAAAACTGAAAAACAAACCCAATTTTCTTGTTTCGAATGGCAGCCAATTGGCGTGGAGAGGCATCATGAATCATCATTCCATCCAGATTGATGGTTCCTGAGGTAGGTGAGTCCAAACAACCCAGAATATGCATCAATGTGGATTTGCCGCTGCCGGATGGTCCAATAATGGAGATAAATTCACCAGAATCTATATCCAGAGATACTCCATCCAGAGCACGAATGGTTTCGCCACCCAGATGATAGGTTTTGTGAATGTCCCTGAGTTCCAGAAGGGGCATGAAAAATCCTCTAATTTGGTTTCTGCACTGAAATATTAGGGACGCCTTTTACTGCCGCCACCTGACCCACGACTGCCACCGCCAGATCCACGACCTCTGCCGCTTCCACCACCAGGCCTGCGGCCTCCAAAACGCTCACGCATCTTATCCATCATTTTTGTCCTTTCTTCATCTGTCATTTTTGTAGCAGCGGCTTGCAATTCCTCTCGACTTAATTTGCCGTCGCCGTCTGTATCGTATTTGGCAACCATGGGGTCGGCCTTCTCTTCCTCCTTGGTCTTGGTTTCTCCAGTCAGGGTGACAGTTTCTCCGATCAGTTCGTCATCTGGCTTTTCCAGGGCAACCTCATCATCGACACTTAACCCCTTCAATACTTCAACGAAGTCAAGATCGTTAACGCCCACATCTACCATCTGTTTGACATATTTTTTTTCCTCTTTTTTGACGTAAGCGTAGGTCTCGGTTCGTTGTTCGGCCTCGTTTCTTTCCGTGAAGATGGAAGCCAGTGGTGCTGCCACGACATCCTTGGAATTGGCGACAGGAATGTTGATGGTGGCGGTCATGCCTGGAATGATCGAAGGGTCAGTGTTCATCAATTTGATTCGGGTGGAAAAACCCTTGATGCCACTTCTGATTGTCGCCTGCGGGGCGATTCTTTCAACAATACCGTCTACAACCAAGTCGGCCACCGCTTCAATTTCAATCTTCACCTTCTGATTTTTGCCCATGCGGGAGACATCAGCCTGATTGACATGAGCCAGGATGATGAGGTTGTTCAAATCTGCAATCTCCATCACTTCGGTGCCGCTACTCTGGCCGCCCGTGCCGGAAACTGCCTGGCCGATCGAAACCGGCCGGGACAGCACTGTACAGTCAAAGGGGGCAAGAATACTGGTCTTCGAAAGTTTCTCCTGAGAGAGGTCAAAATCGTTCTGAGCACGGGCACGTGTAATTTGGGAGACCTCGTACCTGGTCTTGATGTTTTGAAAAGCCTCCTCAGAAATAAGACCGTCATTGAACAGTTTTATCGAGCGCTCGTATTCACTCTTGGACTGCTCAAGTTGGAGGTTGGCGCTGTCGATTTGTTTCTTGCGGGTATCAATTTCAATTTTCAGGTCCTTGTCATCCAGTCTGAACAATAGTTCGCCCTTGGCCACTCGGTCAGAGATGTCAACGGGTAGTTCGGCAATCTTTCCATGGACCTCCGGGCGAACGCTTACTTTTTCAGCCGGACTTATCTCACCAGCCACGGTGACAGAGAAGTTGATGTCCCTTGCCTGAATGACCTCTGTGGTCTTGCGGTTTTTAAGTTTGTCTTGACCCTGATTGCCGGCATTCTGGCTTTCCTGCCATTTTTGGTAACCGATAAAGCCAACGACCAAAACCAGTGCGATGATAATGATATTTTTCATAAAGAATAGAGGTCGGGAAATCTAACGAGAAACTCGCATGCGTTCAATCCTTTCGTTTATACAGCTCGCCAGCCTCTTTCCGATTGCCAATCCATCTTTAATACGCAACAAACCTCGACAAGTTTCAAAAAATTGCATTTGAGTTTGCCCCTTGGCATGCTGTGCGCCGTTCTGGCTGGGGGGAAGAGAGGCGAGAAATCACAAGCTGCTGGGTGCAATTTATTTACAACATTCTTTTTGAGGCCTGTTTTATTCTTTCAGCGCCCTATTATTTTTTGCGAATGAGACGCCGGGGGGGCTGGCGAAGGGGTTTTGGGGAGCGACTGGGCCGATATTCCACCGAGTTCAAGCAAGCCATCAGCAACCGGGACGTCATCTGGCTGCATGCGGTCAGTGTCGGCGAGGCGAACATATGCGTGCAACTCATCAAGGTTCTCCAGCCGCGACTACCCAACCTCAAGCTTGTCGTTTCCACGACCACCTCCACGGCGATGAGTGAGCTGCGAAAAAAACTCCCCGCCGAGGTGGGCAGAATTTACTATCCGATCGACCGTCGAGCATTTGTCCGGCGTGCCTTGGCCACCATCCGGCCCAAGGCGGTGGTACTCGTCGAGGCCGAGATTTGGCCGAACTTTCTCTGGGGGTTGCAGGCCCGAAAAATCGCGCATTTCCTCGTGAATACCCGAATCTCCGGAAAGTCGTACAACGGGTATCACCGGTTAGGTTTCCTGTTTCGTCGCTTCTTCGCCGGGTTCACCGGCGTGGGCGCCCAGAGCGAACATGATGCCAAGCGTCTGGTCGAACTCGGGTGCAACAGCGAAGTGGTTCACGTCTTTGGCAGTTGCAAGTTTGACGGGACAGGCATCAGCCGCGATCGGCTTCTGGACGTTCCCGCCCTGCTGCAAAGCTTGGGCGTCCCCGGGGGCGCGCCGTTGCTCGTCGGTGGCAGCACGCACAATGGCGAGGAGGTAATCCTGGCCCGCTTGGCCAAGCGGTTGCGTAAAAAACATCCCGACCTGTTTCTCGTGCTGGTACCGCGCCATGCCGAGCGCGGCCGCGAAGTGGGCGACGCCTTGGCCAAGCTGGGCGTGCGTTTTGTTTATCGCAGCGAGATCGGCGGCAACACACCACCCCGGGAGCAGGGGGGTCTCGACTGCCTGCTCGTCAACACTACCGGGGAACTAAAATACTTTTATGAGGAGGCCGCCGTCGTGTTCATCGGCAAAAGCCTGACGGCACAGGGCGGCCAAAACCCGATCGAACCCGCCGGCTTGGCCAAGCCGATTGTGTTCGGTCCACACATGGAGAATTTCGGGGAAATCACAGCCAAGTTTCTGGCCAATGACGCCGCGATTCAAGTGGCTGACGAGGCCGCTCTTGAGTCGGCAATCGACAATCTGCTCAGCGACGAAGGCAAGCGGGATGCGCTTGGCCAAGCGGCACAAAAAGTGGTTCAAAGCAACGAGGGAGCTGTCGAGCGCACAGTCGAAATGATCCTCTCAGGCACCGAAACTGCTGAAATGGTGCAGAGATATTGACTGAACTGCGCCATTTTCAGTCGTAAAAAACTACAAAAAACCATTGACAGAAGGGTAAAACAGTCTAATCTCACTCAAGCCTATCGGGTTTAGGTAATTTATTTTTGTGACATCTTTGGCCAGCGATTCAGCCGCCGATCTCGGCTTTGATCTGCGCGAGACCAACGCTCGCCTCGAGCGAGCGTCTGCCTCCGAGCGCTTGGCTTGGGCCTCCGGGCAGTTTGGCGTCGGGCTGGTGTTGTCCTCCAGTTTTGGTGCCCAGGCGGCGGTGATGCTGCACCTTGCCACGCAGGTTCGACCAGACATCCCTGTGGTTTTTGTCGATACCGGTTATCTGTTTCCCGAGACCTACGAGTTTGCTGAGAGCTTGGCCAAGCGACTGGAGGTGAACCTGAAGGTTTACCGCTCCAAGCGAAGCCCGGCTTGGCAGGAGTCGATCGACGGCAAGCGATGGGAGGAAGGGGTGAAAGGGATCGAAGCCTATAACCAGGAGAACAAGGTCGAGCCGATGAACCGTGCGCTGGACGAGTTGAACGCCACCGCCTGGCTTGCCGGCCTTCGTCGGCAACAGAGCGTGTCGCGCGAAACCCTTCCTGTGCTCGCCTTGGCCAAGGGCAGGGTGAAGGTGCATCCGATCATCGACTGGACGGACAAAAACGTGCACGACTACCTGAAGGCCAGCAACCTCCCGTACCACCCGCTTTGGGAGCAGGGCTACATCTCCATCGGCGACACGCACACCACGCGCAGGCTTGAGGACGGGATGAGCGAGGAGGAGACGCGCTTCTTCGGACTGAAGCGCGAGTGCGGCCTGCACGAGGGGACGGATACGGACTTCGCCATCTGATGTCGTCGCCGGAAAACATTCACCCGACTTTCGGGCAGTTGCTCGGCCGCGAGGCCAAGGAGGCGCTGCTGAAGCAGCGAGGGTCGGTTGTTTGGCTGTACGGCTTGTCCGGCAGTGGCAAGAGCACCCTGGCCAACGCGCTGGAACGGCGGCTGCACGGGGAGGGCGTTTTCACCCAGGTGCTCGATGGCGATAACATCCGCTCCGGCTTGAACCGTAACCTTGGCTTCTCGGATGACGACCGGCGGGAAAACATCCGGCGCATTGCCGAGGTGGCCAAGCTCTTCGCGGGTGCCGGCGTGGTGACAATCGCGTCGTTCATCTGCCCGCGAAACGAGCTTCGGGCGATGGCCCGTGAGATCGTTGGCCAGGCGGATTTTCTGGAGGTGTACGTCGAGTGCAGTTTTGAAACGTGCGAACGGCGCGATGTAAAGGGTCTGTACGCCAAGGCCAAGGCCGGCGGGGTGAAGCAGTTCACCGGCAGGGATTCCGCGTTTGAGCCGCCCGAGCCGCGCGAGGCTGCCGAGCTGATTTTGAACACCGACGAGCAGGGCGAGGACGAATCTATCGAGCAACTTTACCGGGCTGTGCATCCGCGCGTGGCACTGCCCAATGCATAGAATGAGCGAACACAAAAGCTATCAACTGACCCATTTGGAGCAACTGGAGGCCGAGTCCATCTTCATCATGCGAGAGGTGGCCGCGCAATTCGGCAAATCGGCGTTGTTGTTTTCCGGCGGCAAGGATTCCATCGTGATGGTGCGCTTAGCGCAGAAGGCTTTTTGGCCGTCCAAGCTGCCGTTCCCGCTGGTGCACGTGGACACCGGGCACAACTTCGGCGAGACGATTGTGTTCCGCGATCGCTTGGCCAAGGAGGTCGGTGCGGAGTTGATTATCGGCAGCGTGCAGGCGGAGATTGACGCCGGCCGGGCCAGGGAGGAGACCGGCCCGAACCCAAGCCGCAACCGCCTGCAAATCCCCGCGCTGCTCAACGCCATCAAGCAGCACAAGTTCGACGCCTGCCTCGGCGGCGCGCGGCGCGATGAGGAAAAGGCGCGCGCGAAGGAACGCTTCTTCTCCCACCGCGACTCGTTCGGCCAGTGGGACCCGAAGAACCAGCGGCCCGAGTTGTGGAACCTGTTCAACGGCCGGATGGACTTTGGCGAGCACTTCCGCATTTTCCCGATCAGCAACTGGACAGAGATGGATGTGTGGCAATACATCAAGATGGAGGACATCTTGTTGCCGAGCATCTACTTTTCGCACGAGCGCGAGTTCGTCCGGCGCGACGGTGTGCTGCTTGGCCGGTGTGAGCACATCACGCTGCTCGACGGCGAGCAGTGGGAGTGCGCCAACGTGCGCTGCCGCACCGTCGGCGACATGACCTGCACCGGCATGGTCGAGAGTGTCGCCAACAACGTGGACGACATCATCGAGGAAGTCGCCTCCGCGCGCCAAACCGAGCGAGGCGGCCGCGCCGACGACAAGCGCGGTGAAACCGCAATGGAAGACCGGAAGAAAGAGGGGTATTTTTAGACACGGATTTCACGGATGGCTGCAGAATTGTTATTACGGGATGAGACGCATCGGTTGATTGGGTTTTGTATGGATATACATAACGAATTGGGGAGGAGGCATCATGAGGTGGTTTATAGGGATCCGTTAGTGGTGGAACTGGGGCGGTCGGAGATTCCTTTTGAGCGGGAGAAGAAATATGAGATCCAATACAAGGGCGTGACGTTGGCGCATCCATA
>QOAX01000124.1 GCA_003972865.1 Verrucomicrobiota bacterium
GCCGAGCGAGGATCAGTCGCGGCGGCTGGTGCGGCTGGATTTTGAAGTCGACCCGGCCAGCCGCATGGGGGATGCAAAATCGTCCCGCGCCGAAAAGGACGAGAGCGCGTAACCTTGCCCTGCCGCCGGGTGTATGTTGTCTTTTGAATATGATGAGAACAGTTTGGTTGTTGGGAATGGTGGTTGTGGCCGGATCGGCCTGGGTGGGGACGGCGCATGGCGAGCATGGACAGGGTCACGACCGCGGCGGACTGGAGTTTGCGCTGAAGCCGAAGGGGCTTGGCCAAGCGGGGCAGTTTCAATTCAGCGTCGACGGCCCGGCGGTGAACTATTTCGCCCAGTTTCTCGGTGACGGTTTTCACGTGGAAAGCTCCACCGACCTGAAGCAGTGGCACGACGTCGAGCTGCTGAAGGCCACCGACGAAGAGACGGTGTTTCAGGACGGGGGCGGGTCGACGAAGAGCCGCTTTTACCGTGTGCGTTACGAGGGCGGCACCTCGACGTGGGGCATCATACGCGACCGTATCCTTGGCCCGAACTGCGCCGGTTGCCACAGCGAGGGCACGACGTTTGCGAAGCAGTCGGATCTCATTCTCACGCCGGATGCCGCCTACGGGCAGCTCGTCAACCGCAAGCCGGCCAACACCTACGCGCTCGACAACGGGCTGGAACTCGTCGGCACCGAGGGGCTGGCAAGCGTCGGCAAAAGTTTTCTGTGGGAGAAAATCAACACCGCCGAGGGGCAGCATTTTTACGACGACCACCCCGGCTACGGCTCGCTGATGCCGCTGCGCATGGATCCGCTGACCGACGGCGAGCTGAAGTTCATCCTGCAATGGATTCTCGAGGGCGCGCCGGAGCACGGCACCGTGGCCAGGGTTGCCGACCTGGCTAACCTCGAGCGTTACGCGCGACCGCCATTCACGCCCCTGGCCAAGCCGGACAGTGGCATCCAGTTGCACGTCGGGCCGTTCGATGTGCCGGCGAATTTCGAGCGCGAGTTTTTCATGTACAAGAATCTGAACAACCAGAAACCGGTGTACGTGAACCGCGTCCAGATCGAGATGAAGCCGGGCAGCCATCATTTCATCGGCTACCTGCTCGATCCCTCGCGTCCGTTTTTCCCGTTTGCCAAGCGGTTGTTCGTGCCGAACAAAATTCGCGACCTGCACCTGTCCAGTGGCGAGGACGATCCGCTGGTGCTGGCGACGATGGCGTTCCACGACTTTTTCGCCGGCACACAGACGTCGCGCCTCGACTACGCATTCCCCGAGGGCGTGGCGCTCAAGCTCCCGGCCCAGACCGGTCTCGACCTGAACACGCATTACGTCAACCGCACCGGCGAACCCTCAACCGGCGAGGTGTACATGAACCTGCACACCGTCGACAAGGCAGCGGTGAAGCACGAGGCCAAGATCATCAACATGAACAACACCGACATCGACCTGCCTCCCGGCAGGGAGACCACGGTGACCGCTGACTTTCGCGCGCCCGAGACGATGAACATCTTCCAGCTCTTCTCCCATTCGCACGAGAAGACCATCGAGTTTCGCGTGGAGATCGCCGGCGGCGGGCGGGACGGGGAGTTGCTCTACATCTCCTACGACTGGAAACACCCGCCGGTGATGAAGTTCGATCCGCCGTTGGTGTTGAAAAGAGGCGAGAAAATCCGCCTGAAAACCACCTACAACAACTGGACGGACCAAACCATCAACTTCGGCCTGCGCAGCACCGACGAGATGATGATCCTCTTCGGCGCGTACTACTGAGGCCAAGCCGGTCTGAAGCAGGCCGTTTTCTTTCCCAAAAAGCTTTTTTCCAGGCAGTACCGCCGTTAGTTTTTCGCGGGTGAAGCACACCAGTTTGTTTGCTGTATCGGCGGCGCTTGGCTTGGCTTGGACGGCCTCGCTTGGCCAAGCGGCGGATGATGAATTCGACGAGTCGGTGGCGGTGCTGCGTGCCGTTGGCGGCGAAGGGCAGGGCAATGAGGCTGCCGGCCAGGTACTGCAGCGCCTGGCCAAGGGCGGTGTCGACACGCTGCCGGCGTTACTTGCGGCGATGGACGGCGCGAACCCGTTCGCGGCGAACTACCTCCGGGGCGCGGTCGAGGTAATCGCCGGCAACGCCTTGGCCAAGGGCGGCTCCTTGCCGCTGGTCGGGCTGGGCGAATTTCTACTGAACAAGAGTCACGACACCAAGCCGCGCGCGCTGGCCTTCGAACTGATCCGGCGTGTGGATGCCAAAGCGGCCGAGCAGCTCATCCCCGGCCTTCTGGGCGATCCGAGCGTGGATCTGCGCCGCGAAGCGGTCGCCCGGCTGCTTGGCCAGGCGGAGGGCTCTGCCAAGTCCGGCAACAAACCGGCCGCCGTGCTGCTGTACCGGCAGGCGCTCGATGCCGCGCGCGATCTAGACCAGATTCAGGCTGTCTCCGGAGCGTTGCGGGAGCTTGGCCGAAAGGTGAACCTGACGCGCCACTTTGGTTTCCTCGTGGAGTGGCAGATGGCCGGCCCGTTTCACAACAAGGATCGCGCCGGGTTTGAGGCGGTGTTCGGGCCGGAGAAAAAACCAGATCTGTCGGCGACGTACGACGGGTTGAACGGCAAGGTGAAGTGGCAGCCTTACTCGACCGGCGACGAGTACGGGATGGTGGATTTCAACAAGCCTTACGGCGATCTCAAGGAGGTCACCGGCTACGCGCAGACGGAGTTCGTCTCCGGCTCCGACCGGCCGGCCGAGCTGCGGCTGGGCTGCAAGAACGCGTGGAAAATCTGGCTCAACGGCGAACTGGTCTTTGGGCGCGACGAGTACCACCGCGGCATGCGGATCGACCAGTACGAGCTGCCGGTACAGTTGAGGAAGGGCGGCAACACGATCCTCGTGAAGGCCTGCCAGAATGAGCAGGTGGAGGACTGGACGGTGCAGTGGCAGTTCCAGTTGCGCGTGTGCGACGCGACCGGCACGGCGATTCATTCCGCTGAAAAAAAGAACCCCGAGGTCGCCGCCCAGTAACCAAACACTCGTGAAAAAACTTCTACTCACTTTCACTGTTGCCGCCCTGGCCAACGGCGCGGAGGCGGGCGACTGGCCCGGCTTTCGCGGGCCGCTGGGCAACGGTGTCTCGGATGAAGTCGGGCTGCCGGTTGCGCTTGACGCGAAGAAGCACATCGCGTGGCGGATCGACCTGCCGGGCCGCGGGCTCTCGAGTCCGCTGGTCGTGGGCGACCGCGTTTTTGTCACTGCCAGCGGCGGCACACGGCAGGACCGGTTGCAGATTCTCTGCCTCAATGCCGCCGATGGGTCGGTGATTTGGCAGCGCCAGTTCTGGGCGACGGGCAGCACGGTGTGCCACGACAAAACAAGCATCGCCGCGCCCACGCCGGTGACCGATGGCCGTCGGCTGTTTGCGCTTTTTTCCTCCAACGACCTGTTCTGCCTCGACCTCGACGGCAACCTCCAGTGGCTGCGCGGCTTGACGGTCGATTATCCCAACGCCCGCAACAGCCTGGGCATGGCGTCGTCGCTCGTGCTCGCCGGTGGGGTGCTGGTCGCGCAGGTGGAGAACGACAGCGAGTCGTTCACCGCCGGGGTGAGCAAACGGAGCGGGGCGAACTTGTGGAAGATCGCCCGTCCGAAGTCGTCCAACTGGACCACGGCCACGGTTCAGAAAACCAAGTCGGGGGCGGAGTGGGTGCTGCTGCAGTCCGGCAGGGGCATCCACGCGGTGAACCCGAAAAACGGCGAGGTCGCCTGGCATTACGCCGACGGCGCGGCGACAATCCCGTCGAGTGCGCTGGCCGGCGGCGTGCTCTATGTGCCGTCGCACGGCGTGACGGCGCTGGAGTTGGCGGCCGACGGCAAATCATTCAGGCAAAGGTGGCGCTCGTCGCGGCTGCGCCCCGACACGGCCAGTCTGCTCGTGCATCGCGACCGGGTGTACAGTCTCAACAGCGCCGGTGTGCTGGGCTGCGGTGACGCGGCCAGCGGCCAGCGGCTTTGGCAACTGCGTCTCGACGGGCCGTTCGGCGGCTCGCCCGTGGTGGTGGATAACCACCTGTACGCCTTCAACGAGGAGGGCATGGCGCAGGTGGTGGATCTGTCAGCGCCGGAGGGCCGCATCGCCGGCGAGATGGACTTGGGTGAGATGATCCTGTCTTCGCCGGCAATCTCGAACGGTGCCATTTACGTCCGGAGCAACCAGCGCATCTGGAAAATATCCCACAAGACACAACTTTGACCGTGAGTGCCCGGGAATTGACAGAGGCTCTTGAGGGGCTCATCAAGGCTTGACGGTGACCCAGTCGATGTCATGCCGCTCGGCGTATTCGGAGAGCACACGTTCATTCTCTATTAGGATGGCCCGGACGATCGATGACTCGTCGGCGTGGCCAATATACGGCAGATGATTCGGGATGAGGCCAAGCTGCTTGTGGGCGTAAGCCAGCGCGTAGGCCGCCTCGGCCACGGCCACCAGCGGCAGCGTGTCGTCGGCTCCCTCGACGTGATCCTCGACCACTCCCGCTAAAAACTCGAGTTGTTCGGCCAAGTGGGGGTACTTTGGCGCGTTGATTTCGGAAAACTCCAGCTTGAGCGCGGGGAGTTTTTTGTGGATTCCCTTAAGGATTTTCGGTGTGATCTGCTCTGCGCCGTGATGGAGGAACTCCGCTATTTCTGACATGCCCCGATGGTGCGCATGGCCGATGTGCAACTCAAGTTTCGATTAAGGGATGGATACGAACACAAAACCGGACGAGCCCCGACCCGCACGCGGGCGATTGCGGCGTTGGGGCGTGCGTCTGGCCAAGTGGGTGGGGCTGGCCGTGCTGCTGTTGCTGGCGCTGCGTGAGGCGTTTTTCTCCGGGCCGTACCGGCGCCTGGCCAAGCCGCATGACGGGCTTATCCTCGACATGCACTGTCACGTGGCCGGCATCGGCGCGGGCGGGAGCGGCTGCTTTGTTTCCAGGGAGTTACGGAACAACTTCCGGTTTAAAATCTACCTGAAAGCGTTTGGCGTGACCGTGGCCGAGGCGGAGGAGCAGGGGGATCAACTGTTAATGGAGCGCTTGGCCAAGGGGATCGGGGAGAGCCAGCGAGTGGGCGCGGCGATCGTCCTCGCGATGGATGGCGCGGTGGACGCCATCGGGCAACTCGACCGCTCGCGGACGGAGTTTTACATCCCGAACGAGTTTGTCGCCACCGAGACGGCCAAGTACCCGAACCTGTATTTTGGAGCGAGCATCAACCCCCAGCGTCCCGACGCGATCGAGCGGCTGCAATGGGCCAAGGACAACGGCGCGTTGCTGGTCAAGTGGCTGCCGTCGATCCAGTTCATCGATCCCGCCGATCCCGCGCTCGAGCCGTTTTACCGGAAAATGGTGGCGCTGGATCTGCCGTTGCTCACGCACGCAGGGCAGGAGCGCTCGTTCACCCACGCGCGGGATGAGTTGGCCGATCCGGTGCGTCTCAAGCTGCCGCTGTCGCTCGGGGTGAAAGTGATCGTCGCTCATGCGGCGTCAACCGGCGAAAACGAGGGACAGGAGGACATCGACCGGCTCATCGGGATGCTCGACGACTATCCAAATCTCTACACGGACATCTCGAGCATGACACAGGTCAACAAACTGGGATACCTGCGACAGGCGATCACCGAGGGGCGGCTCGAGGGGCGGCTGCTTTACGGCTCAGATTTTCCGCTTATCAACACTGCGGCGGTGTCGCCGTGGGTTTATCCGCTGAACCTGACGCGGAACCAAATGCAGTCGATCGGTGCAATCGAGAATCCGTGGGATCGTGACGTGGCGCTGAAAGAGGCACTGGGTGTCCCGGCGGATGTCATGGCCCGCCCGGCGGCTTTTTTCGGTGTGCCGCTTGGCCAAGCGGCTGCGGATTAGCGGCCGATCTGGCCCTCAAGATAGCGCACCGCCTGTCGAACGTCGGTTTGCTGCTCCATTCGGTCGCGTACCAGGCGGCAGGCATGAAGCACGGTACCATGGTCGCGTCCGCCAAACGCCTCGCCGATGGAGTTGAGTGATTTTCTGGTCATCTCGCGGGCCAGGTACATGGCGATTTGGCGCGGAAAGGCGATATTCTCCGGCCGGCGCCGGCTGGTCATGTCGGCAAATCGAATGTCGTAATGCTCCGCCACGCGTTTCTGGATGTTCTCGATCGAGACCACCGTGCGCCCCTCTTCGTGCAGCACATCCTTGAGCAGGCCCTCAACGGTATCGGGAGTGACCGGTTTTCCGGTGAGGGATTGGTAGGAGGACACCCGTATCAGCGCGCCCTCAAGGCGGCGTATGTTGGTGCGAATCCGCTTGGCCAGAAAATTGACCACCTCGTCAGGCACCTCGACGCCGAGGGAGACGGCCTTATTGCGCAGGATGGCCAGGCGCGTCTCGAAATCGGGCGGCTGCATGTCGGTGACCAGGCCCCACTCGAACCGGGAAACCAGGCGATGCTCGAGGTTTTTGATTTCATTGGCGGGCCGGTCGCAGGTCATCACGATCTGCTTGTGGGCCTCGTGCAGCGCATTGAACGTGTGGAAGAACTCCTCCTGAATTCGTTCCTTCCCGGAGAGAAACTGGATGTCGTCGATCAGCAGGATATCGGCTTTGCGGTAAGTACGCCGGAATTTGGCCAGTTCATTGGTTTGGATCGCTTCGATGTACTTGTTGGTGAATTTCTCCGACGAAAGACAGAAGACCTTCAGCTTTGGGTTTTCCTTGAGCACATTGTGGCCGATGGCGTGCAGCAGGTGCGTTTTGCCCAGCCCCACCCCGGCGTAAAGAAACAGTGGGTTGTAGGAGCGTCCCGGCGCTTGGGCCACGGCCAGAGCCGCCGCGTGCGCGAAGTTGTTGTTGTCCCCAACCACGAAGGTGGAAAAGGTGTTTTTCGGGTTGAACAGCTTCTCCGAAGAAGCGCGGGATTGGGTTGATGCCGCTCGCTTGGCCGGTTGTGGATCGGCAACGGCTGCATTTTTGGCGGTGTCTTTTGTTTCGGTGGGAACTTCGTCCCGGACATTCTCGCTTATCTCAAACTGAACACTCAGTTTTGTTCCGGTGATATGGGCCAACACGTCCTGAAGCAGTTCCAGGTAATTATCCTTGATCCAGACAGCGCAAAACTCGTTGGGAACGATTAGGACGGCCGTTTCCTCATCAATGGACCCGGGTTGGATAGGATCAAACCAAAGGTTGAAGAGATCCGGGTTGACCATGGTACGCAAGGTTTCTCTTGCCTGCATCCACGTTTTTTCAAAATTGTTGGTCATTGGGCGCTTGGTAGCAGGGTTATTTCAGTTTTATTCACTCACTACCATCGCGCCCTTGGAACCATGCCCTTATGTTTGGCATTTGATTGCTGAACAGTGGATAAAAGCTGCCAAGGAGGACTCCCCTGCTTGGCTTCAACAACGGTGGATAATAAATCATAAACTCATGGCTGCCAGTTGGTTGGGTTATGCCAACAGGCGGGTTGTTTGTTTTGGTCTGGTTCTGCCTGGTGGCGCGGGTAAATCGCCCAAGGCCGGGGGCAAAGTATTCGCACCGCGGCATCTATTCCAGCGGAAGCTATTAACTTTTGTCCACACATTGTTCACAGCCTTGTTTTTACTTAAACGTCACTTACACAACTGGTTAATGTTTCAAGGGTTGCCGCGCCGCCTCCCCGGTTTCGATCGTCACTCTGTAGGGTGAAAACGGAAACGAAGGCGAGTGGCTCTTGAACGCCCTTAAATCGCTTCGGCTCCCGTCTCTCCGGTTCGAATCCGGGTCACGCCCTCGACCGAACTGACAAAGACTTTGCCATCGCCAATCTTGTCCGTCTTGGCGCTCTTGATGATGGCGTCGATCGCGTCCTGCACGCGTTCGTCGTCCAACACAATCTCAAGCTTGATCTTGGGGAGAAAATCGACGGTGTACTCACTGCCCCGGTAAATCTCAGTATGGCCCTTTTGACGGCCAAATCCTTTCACCTCGGTAACGGTCATCCCTTCAACGCCAACAGCGGCGAGCGCCTCCTTGACGTCCTCAAGTTTGAAGGGCTTGATGATTGCATCGATTTTTTTCATGGGTTGCCAGTATGGTAATTGGTTGCAGTGAGGAAACCGTAAACGTCGCCGCGGTTTCTGACAACAGCATTTTTAATTTTTTAAAAAAAAGTTTTTGTTGTCATCGTTGAAACAAGCTTGACACGAATTTTAATCTGCTGTCGGGAACGCCGGCAGCGCCGCCCGTTTCAGTCCCCGAAAAACTGGTCGAACGTGTTCCTGGTTTCCTCGGCTCTCTTGTTTGTGCCTCCGCTCCCGCCCCAGTCGCGCAAAGCGAAGTCGAAGTACTCGCAGAAGTTGGACCGGTTTTTTTCCGTCACCGGCTCGGCGCGCCGCTCGCGGCATTGGTACGCCACGCTGCGGTCGTGGAAAACGCAGTTGAGGCAGACGCGCAAGTCCTCGTTGCAACCGTGACAGCTCTCACTGCGGCCGGGCTGCCCGTCAAGTTCCCATTCCCTGCCGCAGCTGTGGCAATGCCGGCTCATCGCTGGTAGCTACTTGCCCGTCGCTTGGCCAAGCGCTTGGCTGGGCCTGGCCTGGGCATCCGCCGCCTGGCCAAGCGCCTGACGGATTTGTCCGGCGGTGTTGGCCCCGGTGAGGCCGTGTTTGTCACGCAGATAAGTGACCGATGAGGCGTGCTCGATGAACTGGTCCGGCCAGCCGATGCGCACCACCGGCGTGGTGATGCCGCATTCGGCCAGGTGGTCGCGCACGATGCTGCCGTAGCCGCCCCGGAGCACGTGATCCTCAATGGTGACAACCACCTCTGCGGCCTCCGCGAAAAACTCGGTAGTGCCCCCGTCGATCGGCTTGGTGAAACGGGGGTTGATGATCGCGGCATCGATGGTTTCCTCGCCCAGTTCCCCGATGGCCGCGTCTGCGATGGCGCGCATCGGGCCAAGGGAAAAGAAGGCGACCTTCGGCTTGTCGTTGTTTGAAAAGTTTTGCAGCACTTCGGCCTTGCCGATCTCGATCAGCGTCGGCTGTTCCTTCACCTCGACGCCTTCGCCGTTGCCGCGCGGGTAGCGGATGAAGGCCGGCTGGTTTTGGTGTGTGGCGGTGAACATCATGTCGGCCAGCTCGTCCTCGTTGCCGGGTGCCATGGCGATGATGCCGGGCACGCAGTTGAGATAGGCGATGTCGAACAGCCCGTGGTGCGTCGGCCCGTCGTTGGCGGAGAGGCCGGCGCGATCCATGCAGAAGGTAACCGGCAGGTTTTGCAGCGCGACGTCGTGAATGACCATGTCGTAGGCGCGCTGCAGAAAGGTCGAGTAAATGGCGCACACCGGCCGGTGCCCCATCGTGGCCATGCCGGCGGCGAACAGCACCGCGTGCTCCTCGGCGATGCCGACGTCGTAGTAGCGTTCCGGCATCGCTTTCTCCAGCGCCTCGAGTCCGGTGCCGCTGGGCATCGCGGCGGTAACGCCGATCACCGACGTGTCCTTTTGGCAAAGCTTGACCATGGTTTGCCCAAAAACATCCTGATATTTCGGTGGTATGCCGGGCTTGGGTGGGAGGCTCTCGCCGGTGTCCGGGTTGTACGGGCCGGTGCCGTGAAATTTTTCGGGGTGCTCCAGGGCGGCGCTGAAGCCTTTCCCCTTTTTGGTGATGACGTGGATCACGATCGGCTGGTCGCATGTCTTGGCGAACTCGAGCGTCTCGATCAGCAACGGCAGGTCATGCCCGTCGATCGGGCCAAGGTAGCGGATGCCAAACTCCTCGAACACCAGGCTGCTGCCAAAGCCGCCACGGCCGTCGCTGTCGAGCGTTTCCTTGTTATGCTCCAGTGCCACCTGGGTGACGGTGCCCTTGAGGGCCTCCTGCCCCTTGAGGCCCAACCGTAGGGCCAGTTTGCCGGTGGGCATCTTGGCGATGAACTTCTGCAAATCGCGGGTGATCTTGTTGTAGCCCGGGTTGGTGATCAGTTTGTTGAGATAGCTGGAAATGGCGCCGACGTTCTTGGCGATCGACCATTCGTTGTCGTTGAGGATGCCGATGAATTTTTTTGTGGTGTGGGCGATGTTGTTGAGCGCCTCGAACGAGATGCCGTTGGTCAGCGCCGCGTCGCCGAAGACGCAGACGACATTCTCGTCGCTGCCACGCTGGTCGCGCGCGGCGGCCATGCCCAGCGCCGCCGACAGCGACGTGCCGGCGTGGCCGGCGCCGTAGCAGTCGTGCTCG
>QOAX01000305.1 GCA_003972865.1 Verrucomicrobiota bacterium
CCGCCTTTGTGGGGAATTCCCCGGAACCCAAAATCCCAACCGGCCATGTCCATAAACGCCACAACAACGGCTTCAACGCGATTTTCACGGACGGCCACGCGAGCCTCATCAAAGACTCAACCCTCGGCATGTGGACCAACCGCTCCGGAGACTAAAGGGAATACTGCAATAGTGACGGCGGATCATCCCGCGCGCAGGGCTTTGGCGGTGTGGGATTGTTTGTTTTTGGCGATGGTGGCGGGTGGGCCTTGGGCAATGAGTTGGCCGCCCTCGTCGCCGGCCTCGGGGCCGAGGTCGATCACCCAGTCGGCTTGCCGGATGAGGTCAAGGTTGTGTTCCACCACAATCACTGAGTGCCCCTCGTCTACTAGCTGGTGCAGCACCTTGGCCAGGAGCCGCACGTCGTCGAAGTGCAGGCCGGTTGTCGGTTCGTCGAAGAGGTACAGCGTCGGGCCGGTGGCGGTGCGCTTGCCCTGTGCCTCGGCGAGGCTGCGGACGAGCTTGAGGCGCTGGCTTTCGCCGCCGGAGAGGGTGTTCACCGGCTGGCCAAGCCGCAGGTAGCCTAGGCCGACGTCGCTTAGCAACTGCAGCTTGGCCCGTGCCCTGGCCGCCGGCCGCGAGTCGGGATGGCCGCCGAGAAACGCGATCACCTCATCGGCGGTGGCGTCGAGCAGGGCGGCGATGTTCCAGGCCGGGCGCTTGGCCAGGGGCGGCGTGAGCCTGGCCTCGAGCACGTGGTCGCGGTAGCGGCGACCGTTGCACTCGGGGCACTTGATGAATACATCACTCAAAAACTGCATCTCGATTTTCTCGAAACCAGTGCCACGGCAGTAGCCGCACTGGCCCTGCGCGGAGTTGAAACTGAACGCTCCGGCCGGCAACTCAAGCGCCCTGGCCTCGGGGCTGGCGGCGAACAGTTTGCGAATGTCATCGAACGCGCCGATGTACACCGCCGGGTTCGAGCGCGGCGTGCGGCCCAGCGACGACTGATCGACCATCATCACCGACTCGATCGAGCGCCAGCCGGTCAGCTTGGCCAAGCGGGCGTCCACCACCAACTCGCCGCCGAGTTTGTCGCGCAGCGCTGGCAGCAGGCCGTCGCGGATGAGCGTCGTTTTGCCGGAGCCGCTGACGCCGGTCACGCAAACCAGGCGGCCAAGTGGGATGTCCACGGCGAAGTCACTCAAGTTGTGCCGAGTGAATCTGGCCAGGCAAAGTCGCGGCGTGCGTGCGGTCACCGCGCGCGCCGGGGGCGGCTCGAGTTGATTGCGGCCGGAGAGATAGTTGGCGGTGAGCGAGGTGCGGCACTTGGCCAGGCGCGAGCCTGCGCCGTTGTACACGATCTCGCCGCCGCGCTCGCCGCGTTCCGGGCCAAGATCGACGATGTGGTCCGCTCGACGGATGACGCCGGTTTCGTGCTCGACGACAACCAGTGTGTTTCCGAGATCGCGAAGATTTTCCAGCAACCCAACCAGCCGTTCGGTGTCGCGCGGGTGCAGGCCGACGCTGGGTTCGTCGAGGACGTACAGCATGTTCACCAATTTCGACCCGAGACAGGCAGTGAGGTTCACGCGCTGGGTTTCGCCGCCGGACAACGTGCGCGTCGGCCGATCGAGCGTAAGGTAGCCAAGGCCGATGCGCACCATGGCGTCGAGCCGGCCGCGCACCTCGGCCAGCACCGGCGCAAGTGCGTCCGATTGGTTGAGGCCAAGCCGACTGGCGAGACTCTCGATCACGCCCGCCGCGTCGCGGATGGGGAGCTGGTAAAAATCGGAGAGCGTCAGCCAATCGCCACTACCGGTGTGGTCGAGCTTGAAGCGCAGCGAGTCCGGCTTGAAGCGTTGGCCCTTGCACGCCGGGCAGGTCGTGTAGGTGCGGTAGCGCGAGAGCAAAACGCGGACATGCATCTTGTACGCCTTGCTCTCGAGCCAGCGAAAATAACCGGCAACGCCGTACCATGCGTCGGGCCAGGTGCGGCCCGGCTTGCCGTAGTCCGGCTCGCCCTTGATCACCCAGTCGCGCGCTTTTTTTGGGAGCTTGTTGAATGGCACGTTGGTCGGGATGCCGTCCTGTTTCGCGGCGGTCATCATCTCTCGCTGGCACTCGGCGCCGTGCCCGGTTTGCCACGGCTTGACGACGCCCTCGGCGATTGACCGGGTGAGGTCCGGCATCGCGAGCCGGTAATCGATCAAGATGATCCGGCCGAAACCCTTGCACTCTGGGCAGGCGCCAATCGGGTTGTTGAAACTGAACAGCGACGGCGACGGGTCGCGGTACTCGTTGTCGCACACGGCGCAATGGAAATGCCGGCTGAACCGCTGTTGGCCAAGCGCGGCGATGTGAACGGCGAGGTGGCCCTTGCCGAACTGATACGCCTGCCCGGCTGCCTCGAGAAACCGCGCGCGGTTGCCCTTGGCCAAGCGAATGCGATCCTGCACGACGGTCAGCGACGCCAGCCTGCGCTTGGCCAGGCGCTTGGCCGCCTCCTCGATCCATAGCAGCTTCGGCAACCTGCCGCGCCGCGCTTTTGCGGAGGGATCGACGACTCGCCGGTAGCCCTGCTTGCCGATGAGTTGCAGTGACTCGACAATCGAAATCTTGTCCGACAACGGCACGTCGAATGTGACCAGCGCCTCGTCGGCCTGGCTGCCAAGCAGCGTTTTCCAAATGCCAAGTGGCTCGTCGCGGGTCACGGGTTCGCCGCAGTGGTCACAGTGGCACTGGGCGAGGTGTGTCCACAGGTTTTTCATGTGGTCGCACACCTCGGTCATCGTGCCGATGGTCGAGCGCGTGGTGCGGACGGTGTTGCGCTGACCCAGCGCGATCGCCGGCGGGATGCCGTCGATGCGATCGACCTGCGGCTTGTCCATCCGGTCAAAAAACTGGCGGACGTACGGCGAGAAGGTCTCGACGTAGCGGCGCTGGCCCTCGGCAAACAGTGTGTCGAACGCGAGCGAACTTTTGCCGGAACCGCTCAGGCCGGTGAACACGATCAGCTTGCCCTTGGGCAAATCAAGGTCGAGATTCTTGAGGTTATTGTGGCGGACGCCACGAAGCCGGATCACGCCGTTGGTGTCTTTGCTTGGCAATGGCTCGGGGGACGAATTAGCCCTTGGCCGAGCAGGCTTTGATGTAGTCGATGATCGCGCGGTCGTCGTCGCCGGCCTCGAGGGTGACGCGCAGGAAATCGACGAGATTCGAGTTGTGCTCGCGCAAGAACGGCCGGTCGCCGCCGCAGCCGTACATCAAGTCGGGCGGCAGTTCGCCGGCGAGCTTGGCGCGGGCCTTGACGATGAGGCGCGGCAGCCAGGCAATGCCATCGACTTCGTCCGTCTTGGCCGGGATCTTGTCGGGATCGATCTTGGTCGTGGCCGATTCACTGCCGAGCACGTTCACAAAATGATCGCGCCGCAACTCTGTGACACCCTCGACCTGTTCGTACTCGACGTCGTCCCAGTTGATGCTGTCCTCCACGAAGTCGAACAATTCCCGTGTGGAACAACCGATCGTGGCGAGGAAATAAACCTCGTCCGGCTCAAAGAGGGTCAGCGTGGTGGTGCGCCCTGCACGATAGCGCTCCGGCGCGGAGTGGTACAGTTCGCGGAACCTGGCTTTCCAGTCGTCGGACATGCGGATTAATTGCGTAAATTGATGGCCGACATCAAGCGATCCGTGGCGGAATAAGCCTCGGTGACCCACTCGACGATTTGAGAGGGGTCGGGCGCGTACTCGAGTTCGAGGCTGATCGCGCCGTCGAAGTCCAGATCCTTGATCGCCTGCAGGTAGCCCTCAAACGGCACTGCGCCCCGGCCCGGCGGCAGGTCGCCGTGCACTTTGCCGTCGCAGTCGGAAATGTGCACGTGCCCGGCGCGTCCCTTGATCGCGGCGAGCGACTCGGGCGGACTGTCGCTCAGCACCATGTGGCTAATATCGATGTTCGCCTTGACGGCGGGGTTGTCCACGTCGGTCAGGAAGCGATCCATCTCGCCGATGGTGTTGACGAGCGACATGTGAAACGGCTCCAACTCGATGACGATCTCTAGGTCGCGCTCGCCGGCGTAGTCGCCGAGGAGCTTGCAGTTGTCGACGGCAAACCGCCATTGCTCCTCAGGCGGGATGACCTCCTTCTGCCAGATGTATTCGCCGATGACGAGCAGATAGTTTTTCGCGCCGAACGTCGCGCCCATGTCGAGGTAGCGTTTGCAGCGCTCGACGTGGAAGCGCTGCACCGACGGGTTGAAATCCACCAAGCCGACGCTTACGCCGACCACGCTGATGACCGGCAACTCAAGCTCGTCGCAGGTCTGCCGGATCTCGGTGATGCGGCCCTCGGCCTGTGGCTCCATCGGATCCTCGAAAATATCGACACAGTCGAAGCCCAGTTCCTTGGTTTTCCTGAGACCCTCCACAAGGCCAACGCCGTGCTGCTCCCAAGCCGAATTAATCATTCCCAGTTTCATTATGCTGTAATGTTTACGCCCAACGGTACGGAGCATTCCCGACCAGGGAAAGGCGAAAAAGAACCGAATGGAGCCTAAGCGTCGAATAATTCCTCAAGGCGGGTGCGCATCACGCCGCCGTCCACCGTCACGCCGGTCCAGTACTTGATGCCGGTGATGCCTTGATTCACAAGCATACCCAAGCCGTCGAGCACCTTGCAGCCGCGTACCTCGGCATCCTTGATCAGATTCGTTCGGGGTGGATTTGGAATCACATCGGCCACCACCATGTCTGCTGACAGCGAATCCAAATTCAAAGCCAAGCGAGCATCGATATCAGGATACAAGCCGATCGACGTGGCATTGATTACGACATCAACTCCATCCGCAACCGAGTAATCGCCGTCCCATTTTTCGAACGCCGCCTTGGCTTGTGTCTTGTCGTTGAGCAACGCCACCAGTTCCTCGCCGCGCCCGGGCGAACGATTGACGATCGTTATGTTTGTCGCCCCGGCCAAGGCCACCTCGACACCGATCGCACGGGCGGCACCGCCGGCGCCAAACATCATCACGCGTTTGCCGGTCGGATCGACGACCTCCCGCAGCGACTTCAGGAAGCCCTTGCCGTCGGTGTTTTCGCCGATGAGTTCATCCTCACGACGAACGACACAGTTCACGGCACCAATGACCTCTGCCGATTCTCCCAGACCATCGATGTATTGAATCACCTCAATCTTGTTCGGCAGCGAACAGTTGAACCCGGCCCAGTTCATGGCGCGAGCACCGGCAACCGCCGCACCTAAATTCTCCGGCCCGACTTCCGTGTTGATGTAACGCCAATGCAGGCCGTGATGACGATAAGCCGCCTCCACCATTTCAACGGTGGGATTCTCAGCAGCCGGCTTGGCAAATGAGCCGGTCAAACTCGGTAGAAAATTCAATTCCTCTGACATAGTAAAAATCGGCGGGGATGGTTAATGCCGCTTGGCCAAGCGTCAAGCCGCGCTTGGCCAAGCGTGAGCCGATGTCAGGGGAAGCTTGCCGCGCCTTGGCTTCAGCGCGGGTGGCCTCGGCCTTGGCCGGAGTGTCCGAGTTGAACTTGGACAAGCGCCTGGTGATCTCGGCTTCGTTCGACCAAAGCGCTCGCTCCGTGACATGCTCGCCGGCCAACACGGTTGATCACCGCGTGCGCCAGCGAAACTCCGGCATACGAAGGCCGGCCAGTGAGGGGTACGCTGCGCCGCCGAACACACCCGCCGACACCTCGTCGAAAATCAAACCGCAATCCCACCAGAATCCCTCCGCGCTCACGCCACAGGCGCGCAGCAGTTTGCCGTGGTCCAGCCACACCAACAGACATGCCGCCCGGAACATTAGCCGCCACACCGCGCACACCGCCACTCGCATCAGGAACGGCCAGCGCGCGAACGCCCGCCGCAGGTAATCCACCTGAAACGCCAGGTGTCCATCCTCGTCGTGCCCAATCTGCGCGGACACCTCACGCACCACCGCGTCGTCCACTCCCTCACGCAACGCGCGGAAGTAACGCACGGCAATCATCTCTGCCGCCAGCAGCACCAGCACTTCCAACTTTAATCCCAGCAGCCGCCGCACTCGCGAAAACCCCCAGTCGCTCCAGTGCCAACTCAGCAGCGGCGCGTTCAGTTTCTCGAGCACACACGCCATCAAGCGTGCATGCTCCTGTTCCTCCTTGATGAAAAACTCGAGAGCGTGACGGTACTCCATGGGCTCGCCCACTGCGTTCCGCCGCAGCCAGGAGCCGTCGCCCGACTCACCCAGTTGAAAGCGCTGCAGAGACCGAACCAAGACCGCCCGTAGCGCCGGTGGCACGTTCACGCCCTCATCCCACGGGATGGCTCGCCGCCGCTTTTTATTCGTGATGAAATAATCGAACCATTCCATCACGCCGCCTCCCGTTCGCGGGGCTGAGCCAGTTCGTGCACCCTGCTCTCCACCGCATCGATGAGTTCGTCGGGCGTGGACGTGCCTGCCGTGATGCCAAGCGTGCCGGTATTCGGCAGCCATTCCGCCCGAAGGTCGTCCGGTCCCTGTACATGATACACTCGTTCACAAAACCGGCCGCAGGTGCGGGCCAGTTCCTGTGTGTTGTTGCTGTTCGCACCTCCAACAACCAGTACCACGTCGGATTGCTTTGCCAGTTCCACTGCTGCCTGCTGCCGCTGCTTGGTGGGCTGACACACGGTGTCGACAAACCGGACCTCCGCATGTGGGAACCGGATCTGCAGGTAGTCCACCAATATCCGAACCCGGGTGATGGGTTGGGTGGTCTGTGCCATTACGCCGTAACTCGGATACACGGCAAGGGCATCAATATCCGCTTTGTTCAAAACCACATCGCAGGAGACCAGGTCTTCCGTTAATCCACGTACTTCCACATGGCCACGGCGGCCAATGATGATGGGATGGCATCCGGCATCTGCGAGCTTTCGAAGCTGCTGATGGGCATAGTGCACCAACGGACAGGTGGCATCACTGATCTTTAGGCCCGCCATCTTTGCGCGGTTACGAACCCGGTTTGAAGCGCCGTGAGCCGTGATCATCGCCGATTTCGTTTCCACTTGTTCTGGTTTATCTTTAAATCGGACGCCTCGCTTTTTCAGGTCATCCAGCACCGAGGTGTTATGCACCAGTTCGCCCATTACGGTGATGGGATGTTCTGCAACTTTGCTTCGGGCAAAGTTTATGGCATCGCGAACCCCAAAGCACATTCCCAGATGCTCCGCCCGTCGAACGATGATATTTGCTTTGTGCTGCAAAGTTAATGAGTTCGTTGATTCGATTGTTTTCATTTTAATTGTTAATTTGATCGTTGTGCCTGCTTTATGATTTCTTCAAGCAGACTGACATACTCACTGAATGCTTTGATGCCACTTGCCGTGAGCGCGCAAGTGGTCAGGGGGCGATTCTCACGGAAACTCTTGGCCACTGATACATACCCGGATTTTTGCAGTTTGCGAATATGCGTGGTCAGGTTGCCATCAGTCATCTTCAGAGAGTTCCGCAATTCCGTGAACGACAACTCGGGCGACCCCGCAAGCATCGACATGATTGCCAAGCGACTTTTTTCATGGATCACCTTGTCCAGTTGCTGAAACGAATCCGGATTCACTCGGTTTCCAAGGGTTCCGCAGTCAGTTTCAAATACAAGCCGTATGCCAAATTGTTGACCCCAAAAGCCCAGCCCATCACCCAATGAGCTTGACTGTCGACAAGCCAGGAGATTTCCCAAAACTCTGAAATACCTAGGCAAATAATTCCAATAACAACAAAAAACCAGCCCAAGAGCCTCAGTCCGCGTTGCATAAAAAATCCAGCTGAATGCAATGCGCCCCCGTACAGAATCATCCATATTGCCGCAAGGCGTATGCCATCTCCTTCCATTGGGGCACGCAATAGTTCCAGGAGCCCCAGTCCCAACCCCACGGCCAACATTGGAGCCATGGCCTGAGCTACTCTTCGCATGGGGGGTGACCAAAATTCTTCGCCTCCCTTCAGTGCCTGCCTTCGAATCAGCAACAGTGCTGACAGCATCGAAACCCCGGCGACCCCCATCCAATATGCGGCAAAACGATTGGGCTCAGTCCAGCCAACGGCCTGAGCAAACGCGGCGGCAGCCAGGCCTAGCACACCGACGGTGATGGCCACGGGTGCCAGCGCACGACGATAGAGAGCGGCATGCTCCATCAGATTCCGAATTGTTTTGAGGTTTTTCTCAGCCCAGTTAGCGTTCACGGGTTCACTTTGTAGTACAAAGCTTATGCGTGCAAGCATTTTTTTCGGGTTTTGTTGATGGGGAGGGCAGTGGTTCCGCCCTCATTCCAGCCGTTGTGAGCGGTTCCGACAATGAAGAAAAGCCAAATAATTCAGAGAATTCCGCTTGGCCAAGCGCGGATCATGAGTAAATCCACTTGAAATACGGGACGATGGAATTGAGGGTCTCCGGGCAGTGAAACCGTTTTATCCATTTTTCTTTGCCAGTTTGTCTTTGACCGGTTTTTTGTGCGGCCCCCATCAAACCAACGCCGAAAGCCCGCTTGTCGGTGAACTTTCGATTGGGGTGAAGAGTCCTCTCAAGATCGAACTGGCCGAGCCTCCCCGCGGCTTGGTTGCCGACAAGCAACTTGGCCTGTTGCGGCATCGCGTCCTGAAAGGCCAACTGTTGCACACGGCGAAAAAGGGGCTTCGCGGTCTATTTGAGACACGCGGGGTGCGCACCCCGATGGGGGATTTGCTGCTGATGTTTCCGGAGGGAAACCATTACGCCGCCGGCAGCGGGAAGGTGAATGACATGATCGCCTACCGCTCCAGCGACAACGGCAAAACGTGGAAAGGCCTGTCGATCGCGTTTGACATTGATTACAGTCAGCACGGGTTCATCCCGCTGATCCCAAGGGGCAGCAAGCGCATTTACGCCTTCGGCACCCAGCCGATTCCCAGCAAGTACAGCCGGGAAAAGGGACGGCACGAAAACACCCCGATCGGGTTTCGCTGGTCGGACGACGACGGCCACACTTGGAGCGGCGCCACGCTGATCAAGCCGAAGAACGATCCGGGCTTTCTTGGCATGTCGGTCACGCGGATGTGCGAGACCGATTCCGGTGCGTGGATCCTTGGATCGCACGCGGCGGACTGGTCCAAGAATCCGCTCATCACGCGGCAGTACATTTTGCGCAGCGAGGACAAGGGCAATTCGTGGACACTGCTGCCTGGCAAACGCCCCGACGGCTGGTTCTCTCCCAAGTACGGCCGCATGGATGAAGGGCGCCCGATTTATCTGGGGAATGGCGAGGTTTATTTCATGGCCCGTACCCCCACTGGTCGTATTTGGGAATCGCGCAGCATGGACGACGGCAAGACGTGGGCCGATCCCAAGCCCTCGGCACTCGTCCATCCGGACGCGCCGCCAATGGTGTTTCACCTGAGTGATGACAAAACGCTGATTACATTCCACCACAATCGGCACATCAACACACAGTACGTCGGACTGACCGGCAAGATGGATGGCATGCGCGACCGGGCGGAAATTTGGATTTCATTGTCCAAGGACGGAGGGCGCAACTGGAGTGAACCACAGTTTCTCTTCACCAACGCCACCCGCTCCAACCCGGCGAAGAACGGCTGGTTCAATCACAACTCATCCTACATGGACGCCGTGATCGACGGCGGCACGATACACCTGTTCCTTCCGCACCTCTGGAACCGCGCCGTGTACATGCACCTCGAGGAGAAGGACTTGGCCAAGCTGCCAACGGTCAGGAAATTGGCCAAGCGCTTGGTCAAATGAATTAAACCCGGGTTGCTTCGGCCTTGGCCATCGCCTCGGCCTTGAACTTGGCCAAGCGTCGGTTGATCTCGGGCTCGTTGGCCCAAAGTGCCTGGCCCTCGTTCGGCAGGCGGTGGATGGGGTCGTAGTAGTAGAAAATCTCGCCCGGCTTGGCCGTGGGTGACGTCCATGCGGAAACACCGATCTCCTGATCGTAGAGCGTGTAACTCGAGATTTCCCGTTTGCCGCCGCCGCCCGGCGCATCACAGACGACGCGGGGAGTGTTGAAGCCGGCGATCGATCCCTGAAGGCGGCGCGACAGATGTTCCGCCGTTCGGACGGTGGTGCGCAGGTGTTCGCAACCCGGCACCATGTCGTGCAGATAGATGTAGTACGG
>QOAX01000086.1 GCA_003972865.1 Verrucomicrobiota bacterium
GTGGTGATTGTGTTGTTCTTATCATATTATGTTGTCTTTGATGGCGTATCTTGAAAAATATCTTCTATCGATAATTCAAACAATCGAGCAACTTTGAAAGCCAAAGGCAAACTGGGATCAAACTTTTCTTTTTCTATCGCATTAATAGTTTGCCTTGAAACACCCAATTCATCAGCCAAATTAGCCTGAGTCCAATCTCGTTCTGCACGTAGCACCTTCAAACGATTTTTCATTGGTATCGCCTGTTGCCCAGGATAATCCCAATACAATAAGTAAGGCACATCAAAAGAATAAGGTGTGAAATTTCTGGCTCAAAAGTAATGAGTTTTATGTCTTCCAGCAGTTCATAGCTAACGCCAACCACTAATCCAACGCCCAGTGATAGTGCCATAGCATCAAGTTGAATCTTTCTCTGTAATTCATCCAGCCCTAGTAAATATTGTCTAAACATCCTAATCATTCCAAAGCCTATACCCAAGTGTATCAGGACTCCGAGAATAGTTGGTAAGGTATTGAAATCCCAAAGGAATCTGGGGCCAAAAGCAGCCCCCGCAGTTGCCAATACCCAAGCACCCGTCCAACACCCAAGACGCAGTGTGTTTTTTTTAGTGCGAGCTGTTAAATCACACGTATCGGTTATTATTTTTTTAGTCATAGCTTTTTACCCTAAAGAGGACGTAAAGAGGTGAATTTAAGCTCCGCATTTCAAATGTAAAGTATATTTTACAAATAGTTTAGCGTACTTGATATTTCGAGTGAAAAAGGTTTTCATCGGCAGAAAGCTTTGGGACAGAGATGGTTAAAGCCTTGAAGCAAAAGTTTGTGCTTGGGCAAAAAGAAGGGCACTGCGCTTATGCATAGTGCCCAATAAACACTGATTTTATTGCTTAAATTTAATTAACCACCAAGTTTTTGGAAGTTACGAGCAACTGAGCAGGCGTTGTCGTTGGCAAGACAGCGTTAGTTTTGTCGCTGCTTTTTTTGTTGGACGGCTTTGCGCCTGGCTTGAGCCTCGGCGCGTTTGCGGTTTTGCTCCTTTTTGTAGTTGGCGACGAGTGATGGGTCGTATTCGCCGCCGTACTCGTCGCGCAGTGTGTTGCAGCGTTTGCGCAGGCGCTTGAGGATTTTAGCGTGCGCTGAATCGTCGGCGAGGTTCTGCAACTGATCCGGGTCTATTCGCAGGTCGTGCAGGTATTCATACGGCGGTTCCTGCTGGAAGTAGCGGGCGTAAACGTAGCGGCGGCCCCTCACACCCTCCCACTTGGGAATGGTGGCATTTTCCATCAGGTGCTCGCAGAAGGTGTCTTTGCGCCAGTCGTTCGGTGAGTTGCCGTTCACGATGGGCTGCAGGCTGCGGCCCTGATAATGCCCGGGCACTTTGGCACCAGCGTAGCTAAGAATGGTCGGTGCAATATCGGTGTTGAGCGCCATTTGGCCGGCCACTTTGCCGCGTTGTTTTTTTGCGGCGCGCGGATCGTAAATAATCAGCGGCACACGAAGCGACTCCTCGTAGTGCGACCATTTTCCGGCGAAACCGCGCTGGCCCTCGTAGTAGCCGTTGTCGCCTGAGAAGATGATGATGGTGTTGTCGGCCACACCCACTTTGTCGAGGTGCTGGATCACGCGGTTCATGACGTTGTCGATGCCGCTGATCATGCGGTGGTTCGCCCGGAGATTGGTCGCGTATTTTTCCGGCGTGTCCCAGCGCCAAAAGTAGCGGATGCGGTTCATCGAATCCTTCATGAACTGCGGGTGGCTCTGAAAAATATTCGGGTCGGACAGCCGTGGCGCGTTGATCTCGACATCCTCGTACATGCCGTCAACCGCCTTTGGCCAGGGGAAGTGCCCGATGCCCGGTCGCTTGTCACCGTCCTCGGCATGGGCGGCGTTGAAGCTGACCGACAGACAAAACGGGGCGTCGCCCTTTTGTTGGTTGATAAACTCGATCGCGCGGTCGCCGGCCAGTTCGGACTCGTGGCGCAGCGAGCCATCCAGCTGCTTTTTCAAATAGGGGTTGCGGCCAATTGGCTGGAAGAAGTCAAACATCGCCTCGCGGTCGGCCTGGGCGATGTTGACGCCGAACTTGCCAATGAAGCCGGTGCGATAGCCGGCTCCGCGCAGCACTGCCGGATAGCTCGCCTGGCTGAATTTGCCAGCGATCGGCGGCGTGCCGAAGGTGAACTGGTGCGTCCGCTCGTAAAGGCCGGTCAGGAGGGTGGCCCGGCTGGCAGCGCAGATCGACGTGGTGACGAACATGTTGCTGAAACGCACCCCCTGCGCGGCCAGGCGATCCATCGTCGGCGTTTTCAAAAACGGATGCCCGGCGCAACCCATGCGGTCCCAGCGATGGTCGTCAGACAGGAAAAAGATGATGTTCGGCCGATCTGCGGCCTTGGCCAAGGCGTCTGCCGGGGAAACGAGCAAAAAGGCAACAAGCCCCGTCAGCCAAGCGAATGGAGTTCTCATGCGGGCCGGACTATAAACTTGGCCAAGCGCCTGGCCAAGCGGGGCTTTTTCGCCGCTCAAGGCAGATAGGGGCCAAAAAGCCGCAAAACGGCCCAAAAAAGAGCGTAACAGTGGTTGACACGAGGCGGAGGTTCTGGTCTGCTTCGCGCCCTTTTTGGAGATGTACGCGGTAGTAAAAACGGGAGGCAAGCAATACAAGGTGACCGAGGGCGCCACCATCGAGGTGAATCGCGTGAGCGTTGACGAGGGCAGTGCCGTGACCATCGACACGGTGCTGATGGTGAACCAGGACGGCTCCGTGAAGATCGGTACTCCGACGATTGACGGCGCCAAGGTCGAGGCCGAGGTGGTTCGGCACACGCGAGGCCCGAAGCTCGTGATCTGGAAAATGAAGCGCCGCAAGGGTTACCGCAACAAGAACGGGCACCGGCAGGATCTTTCCATTCTCAAGATCAACAAAATCAGCGCATAAGACATGGCACACAAGAAAGGACAAGGCAGTTCCCGCAACGGTCGCGACAGCGCAAGCAAGCGGCTGGGCGTCAAGAAATTCGGTGGGCAGTCGGTGATCGCCGGCAACATTCTCGTTCGCCAGCGCGGCACCAAGTTCACCGCCGGGCGCAACGTGGGCCAGGGGCGCGACTGGACGCTGTTCGCGCTGGCCGATGGCCGCGTGCAGTTCGACAAGAGCGGTCGCCGCATCAACGTGGTTTCCGAGGAAGCCGCGGCAAACTAGGCGAGAGCGCTGAAAATTTTGAATGGCGGGGCATCGGCCTCGCCATTTTTGTTTTGAACCGGCTCACCCGCTGGGCCGGGCATCTCACCACGATGTTCGTCGATTCAGTCAAGGTTCAGGCCAGGGCCGGCAAGGGCGGCAACGGATGCATTGCATTTTCGCATGAACCGTTCAAGCCCAAGGGCGGGCCGTGCGGTGGCGACGGCGGCAAAGGGGGCGATGTCATCCTGCAGGCCAACCACGACATCAACAATCTTATCGCGCAGTTTTATTCGCCGCATCTCCACGCCAAGGACGGGCGGCCCGGCGAGGGCAAGGGCAAGACCGGGCGCGGCGGCAAGAAGCTCATCGTCAAGGTGCCGTGCGGCACGCTGGTGTGGAAACTTCCGCCGCCCAAGCCAAAGGCCGGGGAGCAGGACGTGGCCGAGCACCGCACGCTTGAAGCGGAAGCGCTCGAGATCAATCTTGGGACACAACCGGAGGAGCTGCCCGAGTCCGAGTTGACGGAGCCGGAAGTCATCGCCGACCTGACCGGGCATGGGCAGCAGTTCGTGCTGTGTGCCGGGGGGCGCGGTGGGAAGGGCAACATGCATTTTACCACCTCGACCCGGCAGGCGCCGCGCTTTGCGCAGGACGGTGTACCCGGCGAGGAAGGCCAGTACCGGTTCGAGTTGCGCCTGCTCGCCGAGATCGGCCTCGTCGGCTACCCGAACGCCGGCAAGTCCACCCTGCTCTCCGCCATCTCCTCGGCCCAGCCGAAGATTGCCGCCTACCCGTTCACCACGCTGCACCCGAATGTCGGCATCGTGGAGTTCGCCGACTACAGCCGGCTGACCGTGTGCGACATCCCGGGAATCATCGATGGGGCGCACGACAATGTCGGCCTTGGCCACGCGTTCTTGAGGCACATCCTGCGCTGCCGCGCGCTCGTTCTGCTGATCGACATGGCGGGCACCGACGAACGCGAGCCGTGGGAGGACTACAAGCAACTGCTCACCGAGCTGGAGTTGTACGACCCGGCGCTGCTCAACCGCCCGCGCCTTGTCGCCGCCAACAAGATGGATGAGGAGGCCGCGCCGGAAAAACTCAAGGCGTTCCGGGCCAAGCTTGGCCGGGTGGACATCGTGGAAATCTCCGCCGCGTTCGACCTTGGCCTTGAGGAGTTGAAAAACAAGATGCAACAGATTGTTGCCGCAACAAGTGAAAGTTAATTCATGCTGAGAACCGGAATCGTCGGTCTGCCCAACGTTGGCAAGTCCACCCTGTTCAACGCCGTCACCCGCACCCGCAAGGCGGAGTCGGCAAACTATCCGTTCTGCACCATCGACCCCAACGTCGGCGTCGTGAACGTGCCGGATGCGCGGCTCGAAAAAATCGCGGCTATCTCCAACTCCGGGCAGATCATCCCGGCCTCCGTGGAGTTCGTCGACATCGCCGGGCTGGTGAAGGGCGCCTCCGACGGCGAGGGGCTCGGCAACCAGTTCCTGAGCCACATCCGCGAAGTGGACGCCATCGTGCACGTGGTGCGCTGTTTCGAGGACGGCGACATCCATCACGTCGAGGGCAGCATCGATCCCGTGCGCGACATCGAGACGATTTCCACCGAGTTGATCCTCGCGGACCTCGAGGCGGTCCAGCGGCGGCGCGACAAGCTGAACAAGGAAGCCAAGCGCCGCGACAAGGAGGCGGCGGCGCTGGTGGCGATCATCGACAGGGTCGAGCCGCACCTTGCCGAGGGCAAACCGGCGATCACCTGTGAGTTGACCGACGACGAAGCCGCCTTGGCCAAGCGACTGTTCCTGCTCTCGGCCAAGCCGACGTTGTTCGCCGCGAACCTGAGGGACACCGAGCTGGCCGATGCCGAGTCCAACCCGCACATCGTCAAGGTCCGCGATTATGCCGCGGAGCATCATGGCTGCGAGACGCTGGCGATCAGCGCGCAGATCGAGAGCGAGCTGGCGGATTTGTCCGAGGATGAGGCGGGTGAGTTTCTTGCCGAGATGGGCGTGACCGAGAGCGGCGCCGGGCAGTTGATTCACAAGACCTACTCGCTGCTTGGCCTGCAAACCTTTTTCACCACCGGCGAGAAGCAAACACGGGCCTGGACGATTCACATCGGCGACACCGCGCCCAAGGCGGCCGGCGTCATCCACGGCGATTTTGAGCGTGGCTTCATCAAGGCCGAGACCGTATCGTACGCCGACTTGGTTGCGTGTGGCTCGATTGCTGCTGCCCGCGACAAGGGCGTGTACCGGATGGAAGGCAAGGAATACGTCGTGCAGGAAGGCGACGTGATGCTGATTAAATTCAACGTCTGACCGGCCAAGCCGATGAGCAACGAACGACTGGTTTATCTCGACAACAACGCCACGACGCGGGTCGCACCCGAGGTCGTCGAGGCGATGTTGCCGTGCCTCACCGAGCACTGGGGCAACCCGTCGAGCGCGTACGACTTGGCCAACGCGCCGGCGCGCATGATCGAGTCGGCCCGCGGGCAGGTCGCCCGGCTCATCGGTACCGACCCGCGCAACATCGTCTTCACCAGTTGCGGCACCGAGAGCAACAACGCCGCCATCCAGAGTGCGCTACACTGCCACCCCACCAAGCGGCACGTCATCACCTCGGCGGTCGAGCACTCGGCCAACATCAAGCTTTGCCACCAACTCGAGAAGCGCGGTTACGAGGCGACGTTCCTGCCGGTTGACCTCGACGGCGGCATCGACCTCTGCGATTTGCAGGCGGCCATCCGGCCCGACACCGCGATCGTCTCCATCATGTGGGCGAATAACGAGACCGGAGTGCTGTTTCCGGTTGAGGAACTCGCGGCAATCTGCCGCAGCCACGACGTGTTGTTTCACACCGACGCCATTCAAGTCGCCGGCAAACTGCCGATCGACGTGCAGAAACTCGGCGTCGATTTCCTCTCCCTCTCTGCCCACAAGCTGCGCGCGCCCAAGGGCATCGGCCTGCTTTACGTCAAGCCGAACACACCGTTTCAGCCGTACATTATCGGCGGCGGGCAGGAACGCGGCCAGCGTGGCGGCACTGAAAATGTGGCCAATATTGTCGCCTTCGGCAAAGCCGCCGAGCTCGCGCTGGGGCACATCGATGTCGAAAACACACGGGTGCGTGCACTGCGCGACAAGCTAGAGCGGGGTATCCTGCAGACAGTTCGCGGGTCTGTGCGAAACGGCGGCGGCGAACCGAGGCTGCCTAACACAACGAACATCGGCTTTGACGGCGTCGAGGCCGAGGCGATCCTGCTGCTGCTCGACCGCGAAGGGATCTGCGCCTCGAGTGGCTCAGCCTGTACCACCGGCTCCATTGAGCCGTCGCATGTGCTGCAGGCCATGGGCGTGCCGTTGTCGCGCTCGAAAGGCTCGCTGCGGTTCAGCCTTGGGCGGGACAACACGGAGGCGGATGTGGACTGGGTACTCGAGAAACTGCCGGCGATTGTGTCGCGCTTGCGGGACGCCTCCCCCGAGGCGCTTGGCCAAGCGGAAGAGCGCCTGGCCAGCGCCGGTTAGCCCAGCGCGGCGATCACCGACTTCATCGCCTCCTCCTGTTCCAGCATCGATTCGACCAGCTTGAACTGCACCCGGGCGCGGTCGAGATTCTGCCCTTCGCGATGCACGCGGAAGTAGGTGTCACCGGCCAGGTGATCGGTCAGGAAGCGAATCCCTAAAATGAGCGTGATGACCTTGCCGGAAATCGCGAGTTGATCCCGCTCGGCTTGGGTCAGGAATTCACCCGCCTCAGCGAGGTAGCCCTTGGCCAGTTCCTCAAAATATTCCATCCGCATGGTCACCTTGGCCAAGTCGCGCTCATCCTCGGCGGCCGGGCTGGTGAGTGTGCGCATCATGTCGCCGAAGTCGTAGTGCGCCAGCCCCGGCATCACCGTGTCGAGATCGACGATACAGACCACCTCGCCGCTGTCGCGGTCGAGCAGCACGTTGTCGATCTTGGTGTCGTTGTGGGTGATGCGCAGCGGCAGCTCGCCCCGCACCTGGGCATCGTGCAACAGGCTGACGATGCTGCGGTGTTGCCGGCAGAAATCAATCTCGGCCTGCGCCCCGGCAACCCGCCCAGCGCTGTCCTTGGCAGCGGCTTTTCCCAGAGCCTCGAACCGCAGCCGGCCGTTGTGAAACTCGGGAATGGTTTCCTGCACCTTCTCCGGCGAAAGATCGGCAAGCCGTTTTTGGAACATGCCAAACGCGCGCCCCACCTGGCCGGCCTGGGACGGCTGCTCGGCGACGTGCGTCGAGGTTACCCGCTCGATGAACACGTAGGCCCGCCAGTAATTCCCGTCGTGATCGCGGTAATAGGGCGCCCCGCCCCGGGTCGGCACGAGCGTCATCGTGCGGCGGGTCAGGTCGTGCTTGTCTTCTGCGCCGATTTTTTTGCGCAGGTGCTCGGTGGTCAGCTTCACGTTTTGCATGACCAATTCCGGGTACTTGAAAACGTGGTGGTTGATGCGCTGCAGGATGTAGCGGATGGGCGTGCCGCCCTGCCGGCAGGTGATGATGTAGGTGTCGTTGATGTGGCCCTTGGTCCACGCGTGACCCTCCTCGAACTCGGCCACGATTTGAAACTGGCCGACCAGTTTTTCCAGATTGAAACTGTTGCCCTCTGTCACGCTCCCCCGTTGATTCGTTTTTTTCGCCGACAGTTCAAGCGCAAATTTGCCCGTTGGCCAAGCGCCCGGCCGGACCGCTCAGGAGCAACCGAGGCTCTCGCCGCAGTTGAGGCACTTGAAGCAGGCACCGTTGCGGACGGTGACGTTGCCGCAGGTCGGGCAGGTCGGCGCGTCCTCCATGAAGTGCGCCACCGACTGGCTGATCGCTGAGCCGTCAAGGCTCTGCGAATGCGCCGCCGCGCGCTCGACCGATTCGCCGTCTCCGCCGCCGGCCACCGGCAACTCGACCACCGGCTTGTTGACGTGCCTGGCCTCGGCTTGTCGTAGGCCGGGGATGTCCAGTTCCTGTTGGTCATCATTGCTCGTGGTCCTTTCGAGATAACCGGGGATAAACTGGATGCCCATCCAGCGGAACACGTAGTCGATGATCGATTTGGCATGGCGGATCTGCGGGTTCTTGGTGAAGCCGGACGGCTCGAACCGTTGATGGGTGAACTTGCGCACCAGCGCCTCCAGCGGCACGCCGTATTGCAGGGAGATGCTTGTCAGCGCGGCGACGCTGTCCATCAGGCCGCCGATGGTTGAGCCCTCCTTGGCCATGGTGATGAACGCCTCGCCGGGATGGCCGTCCTCGAACAGGCCGATGGTCAGGTAGCCCTCGTGCCCGGCAATGTCGAACTTGTGCGTGATCGCCGAGCGGGTCTCGGGCAGGCGCCGGCGGAGAGGTTGGTCGATCTGCTTTTGCAGACCGACCAACTGATCCTCCAGTTCCTTGATCCGCTGATCCGACGGGGTGGCGGATCCACTCTCGGTTCCCTCGCCGGTCTTGGCGGTGTTGAGCGGTTGGGACCGCTTGGAGCCGTCGCGATAAATCGCGACACACTTGAGTCCCAACCTCCATGCCTGATCATAGGCGTCGGTGATATCCTCAACCGTGCATTCCCTAGGGAAGTTAACAGTCTTGGATATCGCGCCGCTTATGAACGGCTGGGCAGCGGCCATCATCTTCAGATGTGCCATGTAGTGAATGCTTCGCTCGCCCCGAAACGGCTTGAACGCGCAGTCGAACACATCCAGATGTTCGGGCCTAAGCCCGCTTCTACGGGTTTCCCCGTCCTCCTTGACGTCCTCGATGGAGTCAAATTCTTCCACGTGGGCGACGATCTTCTTCACTTCGTCTGCTGTATAGCCCAGTCGCGACAAAGCCTCGGGCACGGTGCGGTTCACGATCTTCAACGTGCCGCCGCCGGCGAGCAGCTTGTACTTCACCAATGCGATGTCCGGCTCGACGCCGGTCGTGTCGCAGTCCATGAAAAACGCAATGGTGCCGGTCGGCGCCAGCACAGTGACCTGCGCATTGCGGTAGCCATTCGGGTCGCCCTTGGCCAAGGCCGCCTCCCAGCAGTCGCGGGCGGCGTCTTTCAGGTATCCAAAATCATCGCTTGGCTGGATGTCCTCCACGGCATCGCGGTGCAGCTGCATGACGCCCCGCATCGACTCGACGTTGTCCTCGGCCAACGGCTTGGCCACCCCGGTGCAGCGGGCGTCGCGGTAGCCAGGGAATTCGCCTTTCACGCCGGCCATCTCCGCCGATTGCTCGTAGGCGTGCCCGGTCATGATCGACGTGATCGCACCGGCCAGGGCGCGGCCCTCGTTTGAGTCGTACGGCAGCCCATAGCTCATGACCAGTGAGCCCAGGTTGGCGAAGCCCAGGCCAAGCGTGCGGAAGATGTGCGAGTTCTCGGCGATCGGCTGGGTCGGGTAGCTGGCGTTGTCGACGAGGATCTCCTGCGCGGTGATGAAAATGCGCACTGCCGCCTTGAAGCGGCCGATGTCGAACACGCCGTCCTCGCGCTTGAAGCGCATCAGGTTCAGCGAGGCCAGGTTGCAGGCCGTGTTGTTGAGGAAAACGTACTCGGAGCAGGGATTGGTCGAGTGGATCGGCTCGGTGCCCTTGCAGGTGTGCCATTTCTGGATCGCGCCGTCGTACTGGAGACCGGGGTCGCCGCAGATCCAGGTGCCCTCGGAGATTTTGTTCAGCAACCCGGAGGCGTCCTTCTTTTCAAGTTTCTTGCCGGTGGTCACGGCGCGCGTCCACCAGTCGCCGCCGTCCTGCGCGGACTGCATGAACTCGTCGCTGACACGCACCGACAGGTTCTCGTTTTGGTACATGACGCTGCCGTAGGCGTCGCCGTTGTACGAGCCGTCGTAGCCCTGCTCGATCAGGGCCCACGC
>QOAX01000270.1 GCA_003972865.1 Verrucomicrobiota bacterium
ATCGCGTCGACGGCGCGCGGCCCGAGCACCTGATCGAGCGCAGTAGGGCGGCCCGCGAAAGCCTCGGAGCCTGAACCACCCCGCTCCGCGACCCCAAGCGGGCACACCGCGATAGCCTCTACCTTTCCTGTACGGCCCCCGGAGGCTCCGTTGACGTTCAAACCAGGCGACAAGGTCGTCTACCCACACCACGGTGCCGCTGTCATCGAGAAGAGGGAGAAGCGCAAGGCCTTCGGCGAGACGACCGAATACCTCGTGCTGCGCATGGCGCACGGCGACATGACCCTCGCCGTTCCGGTCGACAAGGCCGAAGAGGTCGGCATGCGCTGGCCCATCAGCAAGGAGGACGTCGCAGACCTCTTCGAGGTACTCCAGAAGCGCGACATCCGTGAGCCGGCAAACTGGTCACGGCGCTTCAAGAACCACCAGGAGAAGTTGAAGAGCGGCGACGTCTACCAGGTGGCCGAGGTGGTACGGAACCTGGCCCTGCGCGACGCCGCCAAGGGCCTCTCCGCCGGCGAGAAGTCCCTCTACACCAAGGCACTCAGCGTGCTCGTCTCGGAGTTGGCGTTCGCCCTGAACACGCCCGAGGAGAAGGCCCTGGCCAAGGTCACGGGCGCCCTCACCTGACTGTCGGACCCGGGTTCCGGACCCGGGGAACCGCTCACACGAGGGCCGCTGTATCCGATCGCCGAACCTGTCTACAATCGACCCGACGGAAGATCGCGTAGCAGGCAAGGGGCCGAACGTGACGGAGCGGCGCATCGTGGTCGGGGTGGAGGGTTCCGGGTACGCCCGGGCCGCCCTCATCTGGGCGATCGAAGAGGCCCACCACCGCAGCGCTGTCGTCGACGTGGTCACCTGCTACTCCCCCACCTACGTGCCCGCCGCCCCCGACCTGGGCTACGTCCCCCTCAACTCCCTGGACCTGCTCACCGAGGTGGAGAAGATGCAGGGAGATGTCATCGAGTCGGCGGTGGAGGCGACCAACCACCCCGATGTCGAGATACGCCGGGTGGTGAAGAAGGGGAGAGCGGCCGACACCCTCATGACCGCAGCCGAGGGAGCCGACATGCTCGTCGTCGGCAACAGGGGTCGTGGCGGCTTCGCCGGCCTGCGGCTGGGTTCGGTCAGCCAGTCCATCGCCCACCACAGCCCGTGTCCGCTGGTGATCGTCCGCACCGGCCTCGCCGACGACTGAGCGATGCCCCGGTCGCACATCCAGGGAACGCCAACCGTAGAGAGCCCTGCCCAGAAGAGGTGGGTGCACTGTCGCCGTTTTCGCGCGAGAGTGTGGGGGACACGACAGCGGCAACAGGAGGTTGCATGAACGACGCCGGGATGACAGAGTCCGGAGACGGGGCCGTTGACGACATAGTCAAGGTGGCGGGCCCCATCGGTGGCATGTGGGTGGCACACAACTCGTATGGGATCTGCGGTAGCGGGTTCGCCAACCTGGTCACCTTCGCCCGTTTCCGAGAGGAGCTTCACGATCGCACTGGCAGGCCCGCGGCCAGAGCCGACGACCTGCCGGACGACCTCTTCGACCGCATCGAACGGTCATTCAGCACGGGCCACCGCGACGAGCTGACCTTCGACCTGAGGGGTGCCACGCCGTTCCAGCAGTCGGTCTGGGAGGCCTGTCTGAAGATTCCTCCCGGCGAGACCACCACCTACAGCGAGTTGGCCAGGCAGATCCACAGGCCCAACGCGATCCGGGCCGTGGGCACGGCGCTCGGAGCCAACCCCATCCCGGTGCTCATCCCGTGCCACAGGGTGAAGCGTGCCGACGGCGACTACGGCGGCTACGCCTTCGGCCTGCCCATAAAGGAGAAGTTGCTCGAGCGTGAAGAGGTCCGCGCCGTAGCCTGAGCCCTCGGCGACCAGACGTCCGACTGGGCCGCTCGCCGACAGTCCGCTAGAACAGACGCTCACGACGACAGCGGAGGCTGCGATGAGCGACGACGGCGTGTCCCCGGACGGGGGCGTCACCACCGAGGTACGCGGACGGATCCTGCTCATGGGAATCGACCGTCCGGCCAAGATGAACGGCTTCACACCGCGCATGATGGCCATGCTGGTCGACGCCTACACGCGCCTCGACGAGGACGACGACCTGTGGTGCGGTGTGCTCTTCGGGCACGGTGACCACTTCACCGCAGGCCTGGACCTGCCGAAGTGGCGGGACCGCATGCAGTCGGGTGACCGGGGGCGCACCGCCGACAGGGTCGACCCAACGGCGCTGGGCCGGAAGTGCCAAAAGCCGATCGTCACGGCCGTGCAGGGCGTCACCTACACACTCGGCATCGAGCTGATGCTGGCCGGCGACATAGTGGTGGCCGCAGACGACTGCCGATTCTCACAACTCGAGCCCCTGCGCGGCATCCACGCCGCCGGCGGCGCCAGCATCCGGTTCGTGCAGCGCGGCGGCTGGGGCAACGCCATGTACCACCTGCTGACCTCCGACGTGTTCGACGCCGAGGAGGCGATGCGTGTCGGGCTGGTACAGGAGGTGGTGCCTGCCGGTACCCAGTTGGACAGGGCCGTGGAGTTGGCCACGACGATCTGCGAGGGCGCCCCCCTGGCCGTTCAGGCCACCAAGGCGGCGTCGATGCGCTACCTGGAGGAGGGTGAGGCTGCGGCGATCGCCGCCCTCGGAACGGTCCAGATGGAGTTGGCAGCGACCGAGGACGCAGCCGAAGGGGTGGCGTCGTTCATCGACCGCCGGAAGGCAGAGTTCACCGGGCGCTGAGCCCGCCTACTGCCTGCCCGCCTACTGCCAGGACAGGTCGGCCAGTTCGTCGCGCAACTCGTGCTTCAGGATCTTCATCGTGGCGTTGCGCGGCAGGGCCCCTTCGTAGACGACCAGTTGCTCGGGCACCTTCTGGCGCATCAGGCCGGCTGCTCCACAGGTGGCGACCATGTCGTCGAAGGTGAGGACGTCGGCCCCGTCGGCGGTCTCGACCACCGCACACACCCGCTCGCCACGCTCGGGATCGGGTAGGCCGATCACCGCGACCGCTCCCACCGCCGGGTGGGCGTACAGGACGTCCTCGATCTCCCTGGCTGCGATGTTCTCGCCCTTGCGGATGATGATGTCCTTGACACGTCCGGTGAGGGTCAGGTGGCCGTCGGGTCGCATGACGGCCAGGTCGCCGCTGCGGAACCTGCCCCGGTCGTCGAAGGCGCCCTCGTCCAGGGCCGGGTCCCTGTAGCCCCTGAACAACTGCGGCCCGGCGATGACGACCTCGCCCTCCTCGCCGGCGTCGCACTCGGTGCCGTCGGGCCGCACGACGGCCACCTCGGCCCCGAACACCGGTGAACCCTCGGTGTTGGCCAACTGCTCCGGCGTGTCCCGGGGCGAGCCCTGGCAGATCATCGGGCTCTCGGTCATGCCATAGCCGTGGGCGACCGGTACGCCCATCTCTGCCTCGACCTCGTAGTACACCTCGGGCGGCTTGGGGGCGCCGCCACCGGCCAGCATCCTCAGCGTCGGGATGATCGGCTCGTCGGGCTGCTGTCGCTGCACTCCCAGGAACATCGTGTAGAAGACCGTGCTGCCGCCGGCGAGGGTCACCCCGTGGCGGCGGAACGCCTCGATCACCGTGGTCAGGTCGAACTGCTCTATCAACACCGCCGGAAACCCGCTGGCCAGCATGCACACCAGGTAGTCGGGGCCGCCGATGTGCGCATAAGGGAAGGCGATCGACCCGACGTCGTCGGCCTGCATGTCGAGGGCCCTGGCCAGGCCCACGCCGCCGGCGATGAGGCCGGCGTCGGTGTGGAGCACACCCTTGGGGTCCGATGTGGTGCCCGAGGTGTAGTAGGTCCAGCAGATGGGCTCGTCGCCCGGTTCTGCTGTCGGCGCAACCGGCGGGAGCGTCGCCGGGTCGCCCTCGGGCAGGTCGGCGTAGGCCTCCAGGATCGCCGGCGGTGCATCCAGGTCGGCCGTGACCCGTTCGACCATCGCCGTGTAGTCGAAGCCCCCCCACTCGCCCGGTACGAGCACCACCTCGGCGCCCGTCTGGCGGATGCAGAAGCCCACCTCCCGGTCGCGGTAGATGTGAATTATCGGGTTCTGCACCGCTCCCAGCCGGGAGAGCGCCATGGACGCCACGATGGTCTCCATCCGGGTCGGCAGCACCCAGGTGACCGGGGTGCCCTCTTCCACGCCGAGTGCGGCGAAGCCAGCCGCGACCCGCTCGGCCCGGTCCCTCACCTCGGCGAAGGTCATGGTGCGATCGTCGGCGTCGATGAGCATCAGCCGGTCGGGGCTGTCGGCCACCCGGCGTTCGAGGAGTTCCCAGAAGGTCCGGGCGTCGTAGATCGGCTCGCTCATGTGGGTCTCCCGGCCCCGTCTCCGTCTGTCGTCGCAGGGCCGGTGACAGGTTCGCGCATCGCGGCAGGCAGTTCACCCCCCGGCCCTGTCCAGATGGCCGACACCTACACTGTCGGCGGCCCGGGATGTGGCGCAGTCTGGCAGCGCACCTGCTTTGGGAGCAGGGGGTCGGCGGTTCGAATCCGCCCATCCCGACCACTACTACACCATGGACAGGGGTCAGGTCAGTAGCGCTTCGGCGATGCAGTCGAGATGGCTCAGATCCTGGTCGTCAAGGACCTGCAAGTAGACCCGATTACATCCTCGTTCAGAGAACTCAGCAGCCCTTGCTCGCAGTTCTTCCCGGCTTCCAGCAAATCCGTTTTGGCGGAGTTCGTCAGATTGCCGCCCGATCGCCGCTGCGCGTCGTTTCATTTCGGCATCGTTCTCACCACAGCAGACAACCTGTGCACTGGAGTAAACGAGGTCATCGGGATCCCGGCCGCCGGCCCCACAAGCGTCACGCACAATGTTGGTCACTTCTGCCCATCTCTCCGGCGCTGTGAACGCGACGTTGAACTCGCTGGCGAAACGGGCAGCAAGCCGAGGTGTTCGCCTAGGACCGGACCCACCAATGATTATCGGCGGGCCCGGCCTCTGTTCGGGTTTCGGTAGAGCGGGTGAACCCTCGATGGTCAGCATCCGGCCGGAGTAGTCGAAAGTCTCTCCGATGGGCGTGTTCCACATCCCGGTCATGATTTCCAGGGTGTCCTCCAGCAGATCGAAGCGTTTCCCGATTGCCGGGAAGGCCAGACCCTGGGCCTGGTGTTCAGCCTCATACCAACCGGCGCCGAGGCCGAGTTCCACCCGCCCGCCACTCATCTGGTCGACCTGGGCTACCGACACGGCAAGAGGACCAATGTGGCGAAAGGTGATCGGAGTTACCAGAGTGCCTAGGCGAATACGTCGAGTGTCGCGGGCAAGACCAGCCAACGTCGTCCAGGCGTCGGTGGGGCCTGGAAGCCCATTGCCGTCTCCCATGCTCAGGTAATGGTCGGAGGTGAAGAATCCACCGAACCCAAGTTCGTCAGCATGGCGGGCTAGGGCTAGGAGTCGCCCGTAGGTCGTTCCCTGCTGCGGTTCTACAAAGATCCGGTAGTCCACGGTCCTCCTTCAGTCCATTCTGGATTCTCAGCCAGAGGGCTGTCCATTCTGGCTTGACACCCACATGCCTGCGTGTATCTACACCTAGGGCTCCGATGTCGCCTCACCCCCCTCACGGGAGGGGTGACAGACACTCTCCATAATTAGACCTCTCGCCTGCCGTCGAGAAGGAAATGATGGCGGTGCATCACCGCCATGACTGCCACTGCTAGCGGGGCAACTGTGAATGCGACGCTGGCGCTCCGGTAGTCGCCGAACACATCACTACCGAGCGAGAAGGCGAGTGCCCCCATCGAGGAGCCCAGAACACTCAGAAAGCCAAGGAAGCCAGTAATTGACCCGAGGTGTCCGACTCCGAAAAGTGCGGGGAGCAGAGCAGCATTCATGGAGGCCACAGCCCCCATGCTCAGTCCGAGCATCAGGACATAGCCGAGAACCGCCCCGAACGAGATCGCAGAACCCCCGAGGAAGGTCGTCATGGCTAACAGGACGGCAGAAGTAGCCGGAAGCCAAGGGCGGATCGCACGGTCTGCAAGCCAGCCGACGCTGAGGCCCCCCACTATCGCTCCCACGGCCTGGGGTAGGAACATGACGGCGGCCTCGGAGTTCGAGTAACCGATCTCACCAAGGAGATTGCTCTGGTGGAATATCAAGCCGGTCCCAAAAAGCGAATTACTAACCGTCACCGCTGCCAGCGTCCAAAACGCCCCCGTTCGCACGGCCACAGAACGGACCGCTGATGTCACACCACGATCCAAGAAGACTGGAGTGTCGGAGTTACCGCCGTCAGGCACCTGACCGAGATTGGCGGGCCGGTCAACGAAGCCGAATAGAGCGATCGGGACCACCGTCAGGAAGATCGCGGCCGCGGCTACCAGCCAGGCTTGCCGCCAACCCCAAGCCTCGATGGTAAGCGCCAGAAGAACTGGAACGACGCTCATCCCGCCAAAGGTCACCGTTGTCTTGACACCCATGGCGAATCCACGACGTAGGTTGAACCAGTGCGCCACAGCCACGTTTGAAGTCAGGCTAAGGGCGCCCTGCCCGAGGAAGCGGATCCCGAGGAAACCGACTGTCAGCCAGACAACGCCATGGATCATCGACATTTGGGCGAGCGCGCCAGCGAAGATCACACCGAGTATCACTGTGGCCCGCTGAACGCCGACACTATCGACCCAAGTTCCGAGTCTCGGCTGCAGGCCAGAGGCCACCAATGTGCCAACTAGGTATGCGCTGGCGATGGCCGAATCAGAAAGATCAAGGCCCGACGAAAGGTGCTCGCGAAAAACGGAGACGCCCATCGACTGACCGGGCCCTGTGAGGATGCCCACAAGGGAAGCCAGCCCAACCATGTGCCAGCCATAGAAGCCAGCAGGCGAGCGAGCGCCCTTACGGGCCGGACCTTCTTGAAGCATCAGGGAACGCTAGTGCACAAGGAATTATCCAACTGGTCCAAGGAGAGGAAGTCGTACCTACGCTACGGGGCACGCAACATCTGCCATACGCGACCCAACGGCCTGCGCGTATCTACACCGAGGGGTTCGTACCTCACCCCACCCCCCTCAGGGGAGGGGTGACAGACTGGGGATGTGAACAGAGGGCTTGCCTTAGGCCTTCCACACGCTGGGCAAACACAAACCTGCCGGCACCCCACCAATTGGCCGAGACCATGAGATTCTGCACAGCCATAAACTGCATGGACGGACGAGTCCAACTACCCGTAATCCAGTACCTGCAGAAACGGTTCAACGCCGACTTCGTGGACTCGGTTACCGAAGCCGGCCCCAACCTGATCCTCTCCGAAGCAAGAAACAACAGTTCGGTCCAATCGATCCTCAGCCGAGTGAACATCTCAGTCGAACACCATGACTCCGTGGGGATTGCCGTAGTCGGCCACCACGGCTGTACTGGCAACCCGGCGTCCCGGGACGAGCAAGTCGTCCACATCCAGAACGCAGTTCGGCTCCTCCGGCAGCAGTACAAGGACGTGGAAGTAACCGGATTATGGGTTGACAGCCGTTGGGACGTGCGCGAGGTGGGCTGAGATACCGCCACCTCCACCTGCTCGCCGCCTCCGGACCGCGTGCGCGTATCTACACCTTGGGGCTCCTGACATCGCCTTACCCCCCTCAGGGGAGGAGTGGCAGACTGATGTCATGAGGACGCTCGCAACGGCACTTGTGCTTGCTCTGCTGGCTACAGCATGTGGCGGCGGTTCGAACAACGCCGCGCCAGCCATCACAATCACGACTACAGCACCGACTACGGCACCGACAACTACCGCGACAGCCGCTACTACTTCGGCTCCGACCACGACGGTTGCCCCGACTACTACCGCCGCAGCAACGACCACAACGACTGTTTCTGAATCTGTTGAGGAGGGCAACCTGTTTGCCAGGGCGAGCGATGATCTTCGTTCCTGTTTCCTTCAGACGCTTGGACTAGAGGTATTTGAAGAACTGGTGGACGGCCGTCGGCCAACGCCAGAAGAGGGAATGAAGTTCGGACCGTGCATGGCACCGTCAGGACCTGGTTCGGGCGAACCAAACCTCAGCAGTGGGGAAGGTAGCGACGCGAGTACCCCTGGTGCTGACCAATCGTCAAATCTGTTCGCGACCGCAGGGCCTGAACTTCGCGACTGCATCATCCAAGCCGTAGGGCAGGAAACATTCGGGCAATTAGCCCAAGGGGGGTATCAGCCCACCGCTGAGGAGGGTGCAGCGTTCGGACCGTGCATGGCACCGGCAGGACCTGGTTCCGCGGGCGGTGGCAGTCCAATTCCAGACAGCGGTTCATGTGTCCCTGAAGAACCAGGTGGCTACGGGCGGCCGAACCACGATTTCCTGTTCGGGATAAAGGTGTTCCAACTCCGCCCGCCAGGAGGCCAGTCAGTTTCCAACGCGGAAGACATCAAGGCGCTCGGAATGAACGCTGTGAGCTTGTCATTTCAAATTCCCTTTGACGACCAAGGACACGTTCACTATCCGAGTCAGATGTTCGGCACAAACCACCCCGACCTTGAGTCGAGTCTTTGCGACATCGGAAATTTGGTGCATCAGATGAAGACCTCAGGTCTCAGCGTCTACATCTCTGGAGAACCCGTGTACTACGCCCTGGCGGAGGGCATGGTGCCACCCCCCCTTGAACCATCCATTGTTCCGAACTACATCGTCGATCTGTATGAGGTCATGGAGGGGTTTGCAACCACCGCTGAGACGTACAAGGTTGATTGGCTTGCCCCGATCGGTGAACCCGACAAGTACTTCGGCCCTGGCCCAGCAGATGAGTTCATGCAGGAAATCAGGCCACTCATGGAGGACTTCGACGGAAAACTCGTTTGGCAAGTCCAGGGCAGCGACCAGAGACTCGACCTTCGCGGCTACGACATCGCAGGCCTGGCGGTCCTCGGGTGCGACGTGGACGGCATTGGTGGAATGTTTGACACCTATATCCCGAAGGTGGTCGCCTGGGCAGAAGCAGACGGAGTTCCCGAAGTTGCCCACGTCGAGTTCGGCTGCATAGGTAGAGCACAGGACGTGTCGACTGCCAAAGCAAACCTTGACCGTTGGTACGGCGCCACGTCGGCGTTTGCCACTGGGCTGGTCGTCCTGGACGAACCTGCAAGCGCCCCAAACTCTCAACAGGTGGTCGGGACCTGGCTCGAGGACTGGGTGGTCGGGATCGCTGAAGAACTCGGATTCAAGTAGAAGCGTCCCTGCGCCCATCTACACCAGGGGCTCCGATGTCACCCCACCCCCATGCACCTAGGACAACCTTCCTAAGATCACGCCCATGAGCGCCTTGGTCGGCATATACAACGCTGACAGTGGAGTCGTCGGAGAGCTCACCTACCTGTTCAACAAGGTGTTGCGAAATACCCCTTGCCATCTGTGCGATCTCACACACGGCTGGAACCCGAACGGACGACGTTCCTGGAAAGAAGCATGTGGGACGTCTTCTTTAAACATTTCCTTCATTCACCGCAACGAAGCGACAGACGCTCAACTTGCTGCAGCCGAACTGCTTCCCGCCATTGTCACTCTCAATAATGACGAATGGGCATGCGTTGTGACAGCGGCTGAACTGGCTGAACATTCTGATGACCCTGACTGGGTGATCCGACAAGCGGGATTGAGGTAACGATCTAGGAGGCTCAGAAGCCACTGGAGTCCACAACCGTTTGCTGGCTGTCAAAGCGGCTGGATTGAAGAGCAGAGATATCTAAGTCATCGATAGATCTCTCTCGGATCAGATCAGCGACAATCTGGCCTACAACAGGGGCGTGCACCCGTCGTCTTCGCGAGGAACGCAGAGAGAAGTTCAGAAAGATCCGCCGCAAAGGCTACGAACAGCGAGAAGCACGCCGACGGTTAGCGGCCACCACCTGACGTCTGCGCGTATCTACACCTGGGGGCTCCGATGTCGCCCCGCCCCCCTCAGGGGAGGGGTGCCAGACTGTGGCGGTGAGGAAGTACGCAGTTGCTCTGACGTTCTTGTTGGTCGTCTCGGGGTGTGGTGGTAGTTCAGACACTGCGGCACCAGCAAC
>QOAX01000261.1 GCA_003972865.1 Verrucomicrobiota bacterium
CCATTCGGAAAAATGCTCCTTGGCCTGCATTGTATGCACGATGATAAGTCGCAATGAATTCTTTCAAGTCGAATAAAATGGATCACCAGAACGTCGACAAACGATTCGCTTGCATAAATCGAGCTGTAGCGCGAAAGTCGATTTTTCTGCGGTATATTTGATGTCATGTTGAACCGGACGCATTTTTCCAGGAGAAAGTTTCTGAAAGCCAACGGTGCGGCGGTGGCGCTGCCTTTTTTGCATTCCATGCCGGGTTTGCTTGGGGCGGGAAGCAAGGTGGCCAAGCCCAGTAAAAAACTGGCGATCATGTACATCCCCAATGGCATTGTGAGGCGGTGTTTTTTTCCGGGGGAGGAACAGGGTGAGTTACCGGGCTTTGTCGGCGGATTTAATGCCGACAAGACGAAAAACCAGAAACGCAAGCAGAACGCCCCAGGCGTTTATCCGCTGGAGCTGACTCCGACTATGCAACCGCTGAAGGATCACACGAAGGATGTGACCCTGATCACCGGCCTGGACCGTACATTCAAGAACGGACAGGATGTGCATGCGCAGGGGGCGTCGTGTTACCTTACGAGTTTGTCGCCGGTACAGGCGGCCGAGCAGGGCGTTAAGCATCCAAACGGGCGCAGTCTCGATCAGGTGATCGGAGACAGGGTTGGGAATACGACGGCGTTCAACACGCTTGAGATCAGTTGCAACGGGTTCACGGCTGGCAAGGAGTCGATCCATTTCGACAACATTTCATGGTATGGGCCGGACAAGATCGCGCCGTCTATACGCGATCCTCAAAAGCTCTATGATCGTTTGTTCGCAAAAGATAGTTATCGATCGCATGTGACCGAGGTCACGGATCTTGTGTTGGCTGATGCGAAGTCGCTCTCGCGTAAGCTCTCCAACGAGGACCGCGCGACAATGGATGAGTTCATGACCATGATCCGCGACGTGGAAGTACGCATGGCTAGGCTCGAAAAACTGCTGACTAATGTGGACATTCGTGTGCCGAAGAACGAAGTATTACCCCGCGGGGAATACATTCGCCTTCAGGCCGACCTGATGCTGCTCGCTTTTCAGATGGGCATCACGAACATTTCCACCTTCATGATTGGGCCGGAGCGCTGGGATGCCACGCTGATGTACGAGGGCGTGTTCGACAAACCTGTGCAGCACCACAACATGACCCATAATCAGAAGGGCAAGGGTTATCTTGAAGTGCAGAAGATCGACATCTTCCACATGCAGCAATACGCTTATGTGCTCAAGCGCATGAAGGAGATCAAGGAATCGGACGGCAGCACGATGCTCGACAATTCGCTGGTGACGTACGGAGCGGCGTTGGGTGACGGCGCGACGCACCAGTATTACGACTTGCCGATGATCGTGGCCGGACGCGGCCAGAGTCAGGTAAAGCAGGGCCGGTTCATCCAGTGCAAAAGCGGCACGCTGAACTCCAATCTATGGCTCTCGGTCGCGAAGCTGATGGGGCTGGAAATGGAATCGTTCGCGGACAGCACCGATGTGATCTCTGATATGTGGACATAGGTTAGCCGATGTTTGCCCGACGGTTCATTCAACAGGGTACACTGCTTCTGTCGTTTGTCTCTATCCACGCAGCCACGGCGGCCGATGAGTTTGAGCAAGTCCTAAAACCGCTCTTTGCCAAGAGCTGCGTGAAATGTCACGGCGGCGAAAAGGTGAAAGGCAAGGTCAACCTCAAGGAGATAGCCAACGCCAAACAGTTCCTCGCCAGGCCGAAGTTGATCAAGCAATTGATCGAGGTGATCGATGGGGCCGACATGCCGCCGGAGGACGAGCCCCGGCTCACGGAGGCGCAGCGTGCCAACCTGCTCGCCACACTTAAGGCGGAGTTGCGCGCCGCCACCGCCACGGCCAAGGGCGAGCGTATACCGATCCGCCGCCTGAACCGGTTCCAGTACAACAATGCCGTGCGCGACCTCTTCCAACTGAACCGCGATGTATTTTCGTTGCCGGAAAAACTGATGACGCGCCAAACCATCTACCTGAATGCGCCCAAGATGCCCGACCGCGTTAATGTGCGTTCGCTCACGCTCAACCCCGCCGACGGCCTGCGCGAGGTGAGGGCCTTCCCGAAAGACCTGCGCGCATCGCACGGCTTTGACAACCAAGCCAACCAGCTCACTCTCTCGCCGTTGTTGCTCGATGCCTTCCTGCGGCTAAGCGTGTCCATAGTCGAAAGCCCGGACTTCAACGAAAACACCGTCGGCGTCTGGAACACCTTCTTCAAGCCCCCCGCCGAGGGCATCGATTTGTCGGCCGATACCCGCAAGCGCATTGCGGCCTTTTTGAAGCGAGCCTTTCGCGGGCCGGTTGAGGCCGCCACGATCGACCGCTACACCGCCTACGCATTGGCCAAGATGAAGCAGGAGCTGTCCTTCACCGAAAGCATGAAAAAAGTCGCCTCCGGCGTACTGTCCTCGCCGATGTTTCTCTATCGCTATCCTGCCACCGATGCCAAGGCCTACACGCTGGCCTCCAATCTTTCCTTTTTCCTCTGGGCCAGCACGCCCGACACCGATCTGTTGCGCCTCGCCGGCAACGGCGACTTGGTCGAGCCCGAGGTGTTGGACAAGACCATCGACCGCATGCTGGCCGACCCGAAGATCGAGCGATTCCTCGACACGTTCCCCGTGCAGTGGATGCAGCTCGAGAACATCCTAGCTGCTACGCCCGATCCCAAGAAACACCGTTTGTTCATGCTCGACAAAAATCACCCCGCTAGCCTGCAGATGCTCTGCGAGCCGCTGCTGCTCTTTGACGCGGTCTTTGTCGAGGATCGCCCCATTGTCGAGTTGATCAAGCCCGCCTTCAGTTACCAAAGCGATTTCCTGAAAGATTGGTACACCACCGACCTCAAGGCGCCGAAGGTGGATGAGAAAAAAATTATCGAAGAGAACAAACCGCTCGAGGCCAAACGCAAGGCTGCCCAGGAGGTGATTAAGTCCGCCCAGACAGATTTGGATGATTTTGTGAAAAGCATCCCTTTGATCATGGAAAAGAAAGCGGAGCAGATAGATTTCACTGAGGGCCAAGCGCAATGGGAAGCCGCTCAACAGAAGGCGTTGGCTGAGAGTGCGGCACTTTCCCCTTGGCACCGCATTGGGCCATTTGGTGCGGGTAACTTCGACGAAGCTCACGCCAAGGCGTTTATCATCGAAACGGATGTCGATTTGGGAAAAACTTACGGCAAGCTGAAGTGGGAACTCGCCGAAAATTTCGTGGACGGAAAGGTGCACAATCTGAGCGGAGGAAACAGTGCGACCTATCTTTACCGCACGATCCAATCCGGCGCAGCACGGGAATTGGAGCTTTCGCTTGGTACCGATGACAGCTTTAAACTTTGGCTCAACGGCAAGTTGATCACCGATAAAAAAATCACCCGAGGAGTTGCGCCTGATCAGGACAAAGTTCGAGTGAGCTTGGTCAAGGGCCAAAACAAGCTGCTCTTCAAGATCGCCAACGGAGGTGGAGGCTACGGGTTTTATTTCAAGACGCAGTCGGTGCCGATTCCGTTTCCAGTTGTTGCGGCGATGCAGACAGACGCAGCAAAGCGTTCGCATAAACAAACCACTACATTGGCTGAGTACTACCGTTCGATTGCTCCCGAGTTGGAGCCCGCCCGAAAAGATGTGGAATCGAAAAGGGAGGTTTTGGCAAAGGCGTTAAATCAAGAGAAAGACAAACTGAACAAACTGCCGAAACCGCGTAATCCGCACGAGGTGCAGGAGGAGATGAACCGCCGTTACGACGATGAGATGCGTAACAAACTTCGAGGAGGGACATTTCAACGAGTGGCCGCGAAAGATCCGCGTTACGGTGGCGTAATCACCAGTGCCGCGATGCTCAGTATGACTTCCGGTCCGCGCCGGACCCTTCCGATCGCTCGCGGCGCGTGGATTATTGAGGTTATTTTTAACGACCCACCACCGCCGCCACCAAATAATGTTCCGCCGCTGAACGAAGATGCTTCAGATGAGAATCTGACTATCCGCGAAAAGTTTGCCAAGCACCGTGAAAATCCCGACTGCGCCGGCTGCCATTCGAGGTTGGATCCCCTTGGTTTTGCGATGGAGAATTTCGACATCACCGGACGCTGGCGCGACAAGTATGACAACGGACGTGAAATCGACGCCAGTGGCACCCTATTGCGGAAATACAAATTCAACGACATTGTCCGATTCAAGAATTCGATCATAAAAGAAGACCGTCGATTTGCCAAAGCCTTCACCGCTCATCTCATGCGGTTTGCGCTTTCCCGCGAATTGACGCCAGGCGATACGCTGACCATCGATAGAATCGTAAACAAGACAGCGAAAAATAATTTCAGATTAAAGCCGTTGATCAAAGAAGTGATAAGCAGTAAGAGCTTCCATGAAAGAAACTAATGAACTGTCGGCAAGTCATCCAATCATTGGCTGTGGGTGGGATGGTTTCGACCGGGTGCTTTGCGCTTGGCTTCCAAACCATTGCCATTACAAAAGGAGATTCCTTGGGATTTGGCGTAGCTGAAAAAGGTTCCGGTGTTTGAGTAGGTGAAACAGAAAAACGGGGTGGTTTAGGGAACCAAGCACTGAGTTTAATTGAGCCTAGGTCAGAATCTTCTTGATGACGTTGCCGTGAACGTCGGTTAAGCGGAAATCGCGGCCGGCGTGTCGGTAGGTGAGATGTTCATGATCCAAGCCAAGGAGGTGAAGCAGGGTCGCATGGAAATCGTACATCGAGACCTTGTCTTCGGCCGCGTAGTATCCGAGTTCATCCGTGGCGCCATAGGCCATGCCGCCCTTGACGCCTCCGCCGGCCATCCACATGGTGAAGCCGTACGGGTTGTGATCCCGGCCATCGCTGCCTTGTGCCACCGGGGTGCGCCCAAATTCGGTTCCCCAGACCACGAGCGTTTCATCGAGCATGCCGCGTTGGCGTAAATCGCGGATGAGTGCGGCGATGGGCTGGTCCACCTCGCGGGCATTGGCGGTATGTCCGCCGCGGAGGTTGCCGTGTTGATCCCACTTGTAGCTGTGGCTGCACTGGACAAAGCGCACGCCGCGCTCGACCAAGCGCCGGGCGAGGAGGCATTGGCGTCCGAAGTTGTCAGTGGGGCCTTGGCCAATGCCGTATAGTTCCATGGTGCGCTTGGTTTCGCCGGTGAGGTCAATGGCTGCAGGCGCCTCCATCTGCATCCGGAACGCCAGCTCAAAAGCCTCAATGCGCGCATTCATGCGAGTATCGTTTTGGTCTTGGGCGGCATGCTTCCGGTTGGCGTCTCGGACGAGGTCGAGTTGCATCCGCTGCAGTGCGGGGTTTCCCTCTGCGGGCTTGAGGTTGCGAAGCTTGGCCCGGGTCATTGGGGTTTTAGAGTCGCCAAAGGCCGTGCCCTGGTAGGCTGCGGGGAGAAAGGCCGCTCCATAGTTCTGTGTTCCACCATGCATGACGGGTGGGCAAATGGTCACGAACCCCGGAAGGTTCCGGTTTTCGTTGCCCAGTCCGTAGACAAGCCAGGCACCCATGCTTGGGCGGGGAAAGACGGCTGAACCGGTATGCAGCTGCAGGATGGCACCACCGTGATCGACCTGTTCACTGTGGAGGGAACGCAGCAGGCAGATCTCGTCGATCACCGAGCCCACGTGTGGAAACAACTCGCTTACGGGAAGGCCGCTTTGGCCGTACTGCCTGAACGACCATGGAGATTTCAACAACTTGCCGATGTCACCTGCGAACTGTAGTGGCAATTCGAATGGCAGATCCTTGCCGTGCATCTTGTCGAGCTCCGGCTTGGGATCAAAGGTGTCGATGTGGGAAACCCCACCGTGCATGAACAAAAAAATCACGTTTTTGGCGCGCGGAGCGAAATGGGGTTTCTTCAACGCAAGCGGCTGGACACGGCTTCCGGGATCGGCTCGAGCCTCATTTCCCAGCAAGCCGAGCAGGGCAAGATGACCAAACCCGCACGCGGTCGATTTGAGCATCTGGCGCCGCGACTGGTCCGAGGGTTGCCAAGTTGAATAGTTGTGATGCATCAGCCAGTTAGTTGTTAAAGGTTAATCCACGTAGACGAACTCAATATGTTATTTGATCAATATTTTCAGTGTTTTTTGAAAACATAAAACCTTAATCACACTTTTAATCACACTTTTTAAGTCCATCTGTGTTGCCTCGGTATTCAGCCAACGAATCCCGCTCAATGTTGGTGCAAACGGATTGCTTACCGCTGACCTCCAAGAGAGGAATCCACCAGACCTTGTCGGGTGGAATCAGTACTAACCCGAAATAGCTACAATCGGCCTCTGAGTAAAGCTTGTAGGCCGCTCCGATTGCCCCCTCTGGCTAACCGGCTCGTATGCTTTAGGTTCAGCCATCAACCCTCAGTTTTTAAGGCTGAAGGCTTTTTGCGGCAACAGTTAAAACGGCTTGAAAACTGCACTTAACGCGAAGATAGTTGCTTAGCTGTGAAGTCCCTACTAACCACAACCATCATCGTTTCGCTACTGGGCACCCCCGCGTTTGCTGCTCAGCCTCCCCTTCCACCAGAGGGATGGGCCGACGGCTATGTAATCGCCAACGGTATTCGCATCCACTACTGGCGTACCGGCGGCGACAAGCCTGTTATCATCATGGCACACGGCTCATCCGACAACGGGCTCTGCTGGACCAATCTCGCCAAAGAACTTACCAACGAATATGATATTATCCTCCCCGATGCACGGGGCCACGGCCTCTCAGACCCTCCTGCCAAATCTGACCCCGCCGACGCCCAAGCCGAAGACCTCGCTGACCTTATCCGCAAACTGAAACTCGAAAAACCCATCGTCATGGGCCACTCCATGGGCAGTTCTTCTGTCGCATGGTTTGCTGCCAAGTATCCCAATATTCCTCGTGCCGTCATTCTGGAAGACCCACGCCTTACACCTCGCCTACCTTCCAACTCTCGCACCTCCAATAACACCGAGGCCCAAGAGAAACGCCGAGCCCAAATCCTCGCCAGAAACAACATGTCCTATGACCGGATAGTTGCCGATCAACTCAAGAAAAATCCCAGATGGGGACGCTCCGAAATTGAAATCTGGGCCACTTCAAAAATCCAACACCATCCCAATACCGCCTACCGCAGGCGCGGCAACCGGCCACAAACAACCGAAATCTTTGGCAAGATCACCGCCCCCACACTCATCCTCAAAGCTGATGCCCAAGGTGAACTCCGCAAAAAAAATATCGAGGCCACCAGCATCCTCAAGCACGGCAAGATCGTTCATATTGATGGTGCTGGTCACAATGTCCGACGTGATCAAAAGCAACGTCTGCTTAAGGCCTTAAAGGCATTTCTCGCTGGGTTGTAAATCCACTGGTGGCAGGTGGATGGCTGAGCTTCTCACCGCCTAACAGCAGCAAAACGGGTGAAGGATTGAAATGAAACACCTCCTAATCACAACACCTCAAAAAAAATGAGCCCATATCATATGCCCCGATTATTACTGGTTTCACTCGCTTCGGCATTTCTCTCCGATCTCTCGAATGCCGCCGAAGTCCCTTTTCCCTTACCCGATCCGGATGGCAAGCCGGGCGATGCCACAAAACCGGTCAAAGTATACGTACTGGCCGGCCAGTCCAACATGGTCGGCATGGGCAACCTCAGCGGCGCGAAGAACGTCTACGACGGGGTTTACTTCAGCTCCGATCCCGCCGTTTCCGATGGACCACTGCCGATCTATCGCGTCGGCAACTATAAGGCCTCGACGCTGAAGGTCTTTCTGCCGGACGGCAAACCAACGGAAAAGCCGGTTCCCGAAGGGCAACTTGAGGTGCCGCAGCACGGTGTCTATCAGTTGCACTGCGGATTTGGTGAGCGTTCTTTCGGCGGGATACAACTCGAGGGTAAAGAAGTTTACCGCCGGGATGCAGGTGGCGAGCCAGTTAAACAGGACGTAACCCTCAAACCGGGAAAGCGTTACGCGTTCAAGATCTCCGGTTTTAAAGGCACTCCGCCAAGGTTCTGGATGCAGAAGACTGACCTGCTGGGTAATGGCGACCTCGAGGCGGTGGCCAAGCGGGAAGGAAAGTTCCCCTGGCTGGTCGATGGGGGCGGCAAGTGGACGGTTCGCAACGACGTTTACTTCCAAGAGGCGCGACTTGCGAAGGACGGTAAGGGCTCGCCGTTGAGCGCCACCTCGAACGGCAAGACCATCGGACCGGAACTCGGCTTCGGCCACGTGCTGGGCACGTTCCATGACGGGCAGGTTCTGCTGATCAAGACAGCTCAAGGCAATCGCTCACTCGGTTTCGACTTTCGTCCTCCGTCAAGCGGTCGAACCGACCCCGACAACAAGTTTGAATCACTGGAATACAAGCTGATGGTCGAGGGCGTGCGCAAGACCTTGGACAACATTGCCGAGATCGTTCCCGGCTATAAGGGGCAGGGTTACGAGATCGCCGGCTTTGTCTGGTTCCAGGGCCACAAAGACAGCTTTACCGAAAAGTTGATCGCCGATTACGAAAAGAATCTGGTCAACCTGATCAATGATGTCCGCAAGGAGTTCAAAACGCCGAAGCTGCCGGCCGTGGTCGCCACTGTCGGATTCGGCGGACACAACATGCAGGACAAGTTTCTGAGGATCCTGAAAGCGCAGATGGCGGTCGGCGACGCGAAGCAGCATCCCGAGTATGCCGGCAACGTAGCCTCGGTCGACACCCGCGACTTCTGGTGTGAAGTCGACGAATCGCCGAAGAGCGAGGACTATCACTACAACCGCAACGCCGAGACCTACATGCTGATCGGCGACGCCCTCGGTCGCGCGATGGTCGGACTGCTCGGAGGCAAAGCGGAACCGTTCCCGCTGGCCCCTCGGCCAAAACGTGTCGCTGGGGAGCAAACTGCCTCGCCGTCAGAAGAGCAAAAGGTCGCCGCACAAAAGGCTCTCAGACCGATTATCCTAGACGGCATCGCGGCTACTTACATCGCCAATCCGCGCTACAACAAGTCCCTGATCCAGGAGACCTCAGGAGAAAGACCGCAGCGGGCAAACCAATTTCTGCGCGGTGCGATGTACGGACTCGAAAACTGCTACCACGCCGCCGGAATCGACGAATATGACTGGCGTCCGTTCGGTCCGGATCTTAGCAAAACGCAATGGGACTGCTTCAGCTTCGATCCTCCAGAAACCCTGGCGAAGGAGAAAGGTAAGCGATACCGAAAGGTAACCTATCCCGCAGGTATGGAGGACTGGATCGTGCCCGATTTCGATGCACGGAAAGCCGGCTGGAAGAAGGGAATGCAACCGTTCGGGCAGTTGGATGGCAAGCTGGCAGCATTGTCTGAAACTTGCACAGGGCATTTCTGCCGATGCGGGGTGAAGCCAAAGACACTGTGGGAGAAAGAGGTCCTGCTGATTCGAGGCACTGTCGACCTTCCGCCTCTGAAGGAAGGCCATCGCTACCGCATTGTGGTTGGTGGAGCCGCTCACGTTAATTCCGGCGAAGGTTACGCGATCTACGTCAACGGGAAGCTTCTTGCCGAGTCAAAAACCGGAGTCTTCGTGCGTCAGGGCGGACAACCACGTGGTGCCCATATTTACAGCGACGTTCGCGACGAATTCAAAGGCGGCAAGGTCACCATCGCCGCTACCAGTTTCCTCCGCTACAACCACCCGCGTCGCGGCATTCAACCACCCCGCGGTCACTTCTGGCTAAGGATCGAGGAGCAAAAGTTGCCGCCGGTGGCCGTGGCGAGTGGGAAATGACCAGCAGCATATCGTCGCAAACATACTGAAATTCGCCAAGACTTTCGCTGCTTTAAGGACCAATTAACATCACACAAAGAATCGCCGACCTCCTCCGCAAACACGGCGGCAAGACCAAGAAGGAACTGGAAGCCGCTGGGAAATGAAACACCTCCTACAATCGCAGCCGTGGTGCTGGTGGGGTGTGGTGAGTCGCAGCAATCGTCTCCACCCGCAGCAGCACAACCCGCCGAACCAGTTGCCGAAGCTGCAAAACCTACAACCCCACCCAAAGCGGTTTCAGCGAATAAAGGTGCTGATCCCGCTCGAGGGATAAATCCAGAACCGCCGACAGCCAAAGCATCAGACATCTCAATTCGCGAGGCTGCCAAGGCAGGGAACATTGAAGCGGTTAAACAGCACTTGGCTGCTGGAACAGATGTGAATGTGAAGAATGATTTTGGATTCACTCCTTTGCTTAAAGCGGCTCAGTTTGGTCGCAGGGAAGTCGCTGAACTACTCATCGCCAAAGGTGCAGATGTGAATGCGAAGGGTTGGGATGGGAGGACTCCTTTGCATTTTGCGGTTCTTCGCAGTAGCAAGGAAATGGCTGAACTTCTAATCGCTGCCGGTGCGGATGTGAATGCGAAGAATGATAAAGGAAGGACTCCTTTGCATCGTGCGGCAATTTTCGGTCACAAGGAAATCGTCGAACTGCTAATTGCCGCAGGTGCGAATGTAAATGTGAAGGATGAGGACGGAAAAACAACTTTGCATTTTGCGGCTGTGAACGGTCGCAAGGTTATCGTCGAACTACTTATCGCCAAGGGTGCTGATGTGAATGCGAAGGATGAAGATGGCAGAACACCGCTAGATGCTACCTCTGTATTTAACAAAACCGAAACCGCCGACCTCCTCCGCAAACACGGCGGCAAGACCAAGAAGGAACTGGAAGCCGCTGGCAAATGAAACACATACTAATCACAACAATCGCAGCCGTGATGCTGGTGGCCACAACCGCCTTCGCTGATCCAATTCACACTGCTGCTTGGGACGGCGATCTTGCTGGGGTTCAAGCCGAATTGGACAAAGGCGTGGATGTGAATGAGGCTGACATAAATTTCTATAATTTAGCACCTTTGCATTATGCGGCTATCCATGGTCAGAAGGAAATCGCCGAACTGTTAATCGCCGCTGGTGCGGATGTGAGTGCGAATACCACTACTAGAGGAACTCCTTTGCATCTTGTGGCTTTTGAAGGTCACAAGGAAATCATCGAACTGCTTATTGCCGAAGGTGCGGATGTGAATGCAATAATTGTGTCTGGGCCACTCCAATTTAATGTCGGTGATATAGCGTTAAATTTTACGACTGATGGCGAAATCGCCGCACTCCTCCGCAAACACGGCGGCATGACGAGTGAAGAATTGAGGTCTGGAATGACTCCTTTGCATCTTGCGGCTGTTAACGGTCACAAGGAAATTGTCGAACTGCTTATTGCCAAAGGTGCGGATGTCAATGAGAAGATTGCATCTGGTTCTAACAAAAATAAAACCCCGCTAGATTTTGCCGTAATAAAAAAACAAAATGAAACCGCCAACCTCCTCCGCACACACGGCGGCAAGACGGCTGAAGAACTGGCACTGATGCCTCGCTTGGTGCAGCGTGGGCCGCGTGAATTCAGCTTTCTTGTGAAGAAGGCGAAGATCTACGAGGTGCAGTCTTCGTTTAACCTGCTGAACTGGGAAGTGATTAAGACCTACAACCAGCATGGCCCCCGAATCCTGTTTGAGGACGAGAGGGACTTTGAACCCCAGAAAATCTTCTACCGGGTCAAGGTGGTCGAGTAACCACAACCAATGTTCACGATGAAACACCTCCTACTCACAACAATCGCAGCCGTGCTTCTGGTGGGGTGTGGAACAACACAGTCGCATAAGTCAGCAATATTGAAACCCGCTGAGCCAGTTTCCGAAGTTGCACCACCAGCAAATCCAACAGCGGATCGGGCGCTGTTTGATGCTGCCAAAGCTGGAAACATCGAAGCGGTCAAACAGCACTTGGATGCTGGTGCTGATGTGAATGCGAAGGATGGTGGTGGATGGACTCCTTTGCATTATGCGGCAGGTAATAGTCACAAGGAACTCGCCGAACTGCTGATCGACAAAGGAGCGGATGTGAATGCGAAGAATGATAAAGGAAGGACTCCTTTGCATCGTGCGGCAATTTTCGGTCACAAGG
>QOAX01000154.1 GCA_003972865.1 Verrucomicrobiota bacterium
CGCATCGCCGACCACGAGCGGCAGACCGGACGCGTCCGCACCCGTCTCGACGCTGATCGCCTCACGCACGGCTTCGAGCTTGGCCCGGTTGCGCCCGCCCAACGCCCAGCGAAGCGACGTGCCGTAGCGCTCGAGCAGATACTGGGCGGTGAGGCGTCCGGCGAAACCGGTGGCGCCCCAGACGACCACGTCGAACTCGCGTTCCGGAGCGCTCACAATGCCCATCGGTCTGGTTACGCTGAGGCGGTGCTATGACGAGTCACGCGAGTATGCCTCGCGCGGCGGATCGTCCTGCCACCTCTGAGTTCCCCAGGCCCAGGGCTGGTTCTCTGAGTCGGTGTCATAGGTTGTTGCGGGAGCAGTGAGCCAGTGCATCAAAGCGGTCCGTTGGCCCACGGTCCAGTGACTGCAAAGGTGATCCCCGGCGTTTGTACGTTGAAGAAGAGCCAGTTCCCATCTGGACTGTAGGTGGCGCCAGCAAATTCACTCCGGCTGAAATCGCCCGTAAAACGCCCGTATTTTTGGCCGTTTCGGTAAAGGGCCTGTGACACCGGAAGAATCACATTGTTCTTGGCAAAGGAAAAGATCTGTCCATCGAGAGTGAGGCCACGTATGAAATTTTCGGTTGTGCCGTCCTCGCACAGGACCAAGCCCCCGCGGGGACTCGTACAGATGTTGTCTGGCATGTCAAGCACATCGGTGCTCGGTGACTCGAAGATGAGACGGATCCGCTGGCCCCCGGGGTCGTATTCCCAAATTTGCCCTGCTTCGACAAAGCCGCCGCTGGTTGACACGATGTAGATTCGCCCGTCTGCGTACCAGGTACCCTCGAGCCGCGCAAAGCGGGCACCACCCCCAGCGTAGCCCTGGCGGAACACACTACTCGCGGTAGTCTCGGCGGGATCGGGATCATCGATCGGAACCCAGCTGACCGGCGCCCAGCTGCCGGCCTTTACGATGCGTGTGTCCGCCTGCGGCGTGCCAGCGATGGCGAGCATTTCGAGCTGACCGCCGGCTGCCAAGTTGCCGACCTCGGCTGGCAAGAAACGGTAGAAGCCCGCTGCCCCCTGATCTTCGGTCTCGTAAACGATGCCGGTCGCAGGGTCGACGCAGATCGCTTCGTGTACGAACCGTCCCATCGCTACTAACGGCTCGGCCGTTGCCGTACCGTTGGCTGGGACCTCGAAGATGTAGCCGTGCGGGTGTTCATACCCGTTGTCCCCACCCGGCCCCGAAACGGTTTCCTCGCAGGAGAGCCACGACCCCCACGGCGTCAGTCCACCGGCGCAGTTGACCGCCGTACCGGCGAGGCTGGCCCAGGAATCGAGAACCGCGCCGGTCGCTGTGTCGAACTCGAGGGTCGTCGTGCCGCCGCCTCCGTTGACGTCGTAGACCGGCTGACTCGCGAACGCCGTGCCACTAAACATTTCGTGATTACGCACGAGACGGATGAGGCTTCCGCTTCCGGCGAACGCCGCCATACCATCGTGCCTGCCAGGGGTCACTAGCCCGCCTGCCAACGGATCCCCGGCCCAGCCAAAGGAGAGGTATTGGAAGCCGTACGGGAGGTAAAGCAGAGGAAGCCCGGTCGTCTGATCATTAACGAGCTGCAACGGACCATAGCCGATGTCCGCTGGGGGGCCGCCTTGGGGGCCCCCAGACCCGGGCGTCTTTGTTTCAGGGCCGCGGCAGGCCAGCGCACGAAACGGCTGGGCGCTGAGAGCCACGCCACTCAGGGCAAGGAACTGGCGTCGGTCAAGGAGGTGCGCTGACATGGCGCGAGTCTAACAAGGTCTGAGGACAGACAAGAAGGACGAAGTTCGCGCCGTGGTCGCACCGACCCAGAACACTTGATGCGATAGGCCGAGATGGAGTTCAGGCACGCGGCTCACAGACGGTTTGGCGGCCTCAACCGTCAAACACCGGAGGTGGGCTTGATCCAGTTTCGTGGACACTTTCCAAAAGGCGGATACGATGTCCACGATGGCAGATACAGCGAAGACGAGACGACCGCGTCGCGGGAAGCTCTATCTCGCGGCGGTGCTCGAACCTGGTAACCAGTTACGATCGACGAAGCGTCTCGCGCTCTTCCGCTGCACCTCACAGGTCGTCGGGAAGGTATCGTCGTCCCGCTCGAAGTACTGGCCCGTAACCTCCCGCGTCCTGGATCATCCGGGAGCAGCCGATCCAACAGCGCCCCTCAGGCGAGCCTCCTGTTCCAGGAACCCGCCGAGCGCGTGCTGATTAGCCGTGAGGGAGCACTCGCCTTGAAGTGAATCGTCCGTGACCTTTCCGGCTGTCAGCGTTAGTATCGGGGGAACGCATGTTCGGACCCTACGTCCACCAGATCGACCCGATCCTGTTCGACATCGCCGGTGTACACCTCTGGTGGTACGGGCTGGGCTTTGCTCTCGGATTCCTGGAGATTCATCTCTTCCTGAGACGCCGTCATGGCCAGCCGCACCTGTCGCTCCGGGAGGTCTGGAGCCTAAGCCTGTTCATGATCATCGGCGTCCTCGTCGGAGGCCGAGCCGTCGAGATCGCGTTCGACGAATGGTCGTTCTACCGTGAGCATCTCGGGCTGATTCCCGCCTACTGGCTCGGGGGGATGGCTACGCACGGGCTTATGCTCGGCGGCGCGGTCGGCGCGGGACTGTTTGCACTCCGGTACCAGAAGTCGTTCCTGCTCCTTGCCGACACTCTCGTCATTCCGGCGGCGTTCCTCATGGGGATCGGGCGACTCGGGAACTTCATCGACGGCCAGATCGTCGGTGCCGTGACGGACGTGTGGTGGGCGGTCAAGTTTCCGGACGCGGACGGGTTTCGCCATCCGGTGGTGCTGTACGACGGTGCGAAGAACCTGCTGCTGATGGCGTACCTGATGCGCGTGAGACGAGTGACCACGACGCCTGGCGCGACCGGGGCCCGCTTCGTGTTCTGGTACGCGTTTCCTCGCTTCTTCATCGATCTCTTCAGAGACTATCCGACTCACCGGCTCGCCCTCGGGACCGGGCAGACGCTCAACATCGTGATGGCCCTGCTCGGCGCTGCACTGTTGTATCGCTCGCGCCTGCGGAGGCTGGGTCGCCTCAAGAATAGTTTGGCTACCACTCCATCCCATGGCGGGTCGCTCGACGCGGCGCCGTTGGCCTCCCAGCGCATCGCCGTCATATGCCTGCTGGCGTTCTGCCTGACGATTCCGAGCAACTGGACACAGGACATCCCGTCCCGGTACGGCGAGCGCCACGCGGGACTGGAGTACTCTTGGCTGTACCCCATGATCGACACCGCGCCGCCTGCAGACCCCCCGGTGCTCAATCAGTCCCGCGGGCGTTTCGAGGCCGGTGCGCTCGGCGGTGACCCGCATGGGGGGGCGAGACCCGCGGCCAGACGGGCACACCACGGGACAAGACCAGCCGTTGTCGAGCAGGTCGGCGGGGGCGTGGGGTCCCGGTCTGCGATGGCTACGGCAATCGGGCCACGAGTGAGATGACGCGGTCCATTCTGGCGCTCGTCCTGTTTGTGACCGTGTCGGCTTCCCCCGTGGCCCAGTCGACCGCTCTGGACACGATCAACGAGCCCCGCAGCGGCACGCCGTTCCCGGTCTCGCTGACCCCGCCTGGCGACACGACGCCGCACTGGATCATGGGTACGGGGATCCGGCAGCGGACGATTTTCAGGGTGAAGATCTATGCGTTCGGACTGTATGTCGATCCGGAGGGCGCTCGCGCATCGCTCTCTCGGTTCGCGCGCCTACCGGCGTCGACGCTCGCGCGCGACGAGAGTTTCTACCGGCACCTCCTCGATCTGGACTTCGCGATGACGCTCCGGCTAGTCATGACGCGTACCGTCGACGGCGACGACGTGGCCGAGGCCTTCGACGACGCCCTGAGGCCCCGGATGACGCGGGCCGTGACGGACACAAACAACGCCGGCGAGTTGGCGGTGCTGGAGAGGTTCCGCGGCTACTTCGACGTGGACGAGGTGAGGACTGGCACGGAGATCGTCTTCTCCTGCGGTCCGGCGGGACGCCTGGCTACCTCGGTTGGAGGAGACGAGCGCCCACCCATCGACTCGCGGGCCTTATGCCGGGCGCTGTTCGACGTCTACCTCGGTGAGGATCCGATCTCGGATGACGGGAAGAGAAGCATCATCGCTGGATTTCCGGGCCTGATAGGGTGAGCTGCGCGTCGGCGTCCCCTGCTCAGCGTGCGCACGCAGATCGTCAATCGATTGCGCGTGCAACCAGCACACCAGCCGCGAGCGCCACAAGGGGCAGGCCAGGCAGACCAAGTAAGATGACCGCGCTCACCAACAGAATTCCCACCAACTCATTAGCTGGGTTTTGAAAAGATGCGAGAAATTTGATTTGCCCAGCTCGGTCTGGCTGTCCAGGAGCCGGACGGTGGATGTCAACGGCCGCCTCGGACACGGTCGTGGGGGATGCCGTCAGGGCCCCGTGAGCCTCGCAGCCTCCGTTACCGCTGGGGGAGACGTGCCAACGCGCCGTCGAGCGCGCGCTTCGCAAAGACCGGGACCATCGCCCGGCGGTAGGTCTCGCTGGCATGGATGTCCCCGGCGACGTCCTCGAGATCCGACCCGGCGAGTTGCGCGGCCTCGGCGACGACCTCCGACGTCGGCTGGCGCCCCGCGAGTGCCTCCTCGACGGCGGTCAGACGGACGGCATGCGACACGGCGCCGGTCAGGCCGACACGCGCCGAACGGATGACACCGTCGGCCACGTCGAGCGCGGCCGCCACGCCGACGATGGCGAACCGCGAGGCGCGCTGATAGAGCTTCGCGTAGGCGGCGGCTCGCACCGGCGCGAACCGGACCGCGGTGATGATCTCGTCGGGGGCGAGGTCCACGGTGAACAGATCCTGGAAGAAGTCGCTTGCCGGCACGACACGCGGTCCCCGCGAGCTCCGCAGGTGAATCTCGGCATCGACGGCGAGCATGACCGCCGGGTAGTCGGCGGCCGGGTCGGCATGGGCCAGGCTGCCGCCCAGCGTACCGCGGTTGCGCACCTGGGGGTCGCCGATCGTCCCCGCCGTCTCGGCAACCACCGGGCACTGCTGCCGCAACAGCGACGAGGTGGCGACATCGTGGTGCACGGTGCCGGCGCCGACCTCGATTGCGCCATCCACATCGCGCACGCCGGCCAGGCCGGGGATGCGCGCGATGTCGATCAGGGTGGTCGGCTCATTCAGCCGAAACTTCATCAGCGGCACCAGGCTGTGACCGCCGGCGATGAACTTGCCGGTCGCGCCGGTGGCGGCGAGCTTCGCAAGGGCGTCGTCTACCGACGTCGCGCGCTCATATTCGAATGCGGACGGAATCACGACTGGCCTCCGTTGATGATCTGCCACAGTTTCTCGGGCCGCAGCATCATGTCGATATGAGTGACGCCGAACTGACTGAGCGCGTCGACCGCGGCCGACACGATGCAGGGGGTCGACCCCAGCGTGCCCGCCTCCCCAACCCCCTTCGCTCCCAGTGGGTTGACTGGGGTCGGTGTCACAGTGCTGTCGAGCTCGAACCTGGGAAGGTCGGCGGCGCGCGGAATCGCGTAGTCCATGAATGAGCCGGTCAGCGGCTGACCATCCTCGCTATAGCGCACTTCCTCGATCATCGCCTGACCGATGCCCTGGGCCAGACCCCCGTGGATCTGCCCCTCGACGATCAGTGGATTGATCAGGTTGCCAGCATCGTCGACCGCCACGAACCTGAGCAGGGTTGGCTCACCGGTTTCGCGATCGATCTCGAGCAACGCTATGTGGCAGCCGAACGGATAGGTGTTGTTGCTCGGTTCGAAAAATGCTTCTTCGCTCAGGCCCGGCTCGAGTCCATCGGGCAACTGCACTGCGCCACCCACAACCGGCACATAGGCATACGACGCCACTTCCGCGAATGATTTGCCGGAATCGGGTGCTCCCTTTACCGAGATGCGGCCATTCTCGAAGACGAGGTCGTCTTCATGGGCTTCGATGAGGGACGCGGCAAATTTTGCCATCTTTTTCTTCACCTTGCCACCGGCCAAGTGCAGCGCCGCGCCACCGACCGCCTGCGATCGGCTACCGAAGGTGCCAATGCCCTGTTTCGCAACGGCGGTGTCGCCATGATGGATGGTGATGTGGTCAAGCGGCACGCCAAACTGGTCAGCGAGCATTTGGGCAAAGGTCGTTTCGTTGCCTTGACCGTGTGGTGAGGCCCCTGTGGTTGCATTGATGCGGCCGTCCCGCTCGATGGTTACTTGCGAGTGCTCCCAACCTCCTGTCGGCAGCACGGCGGACGGGCCGAGACCGCAGACTTCCACATACATCGCCAGGCCGAGTCCGACAAGCCGGCCTTCGGCCTGAGCTTGGTCCCGCTCTACCTTTAACTTGTCCCACCCCGAATTCTGTAGGGCGCGATCGAGCGCCGCCGTGTAGTCGCCCGAGTCGTAGACGGCTCCCATCTGGGTGGTATAGGGAAACTGATCCGGCTGAATGAAATTCCGGCGCCGCACGTCGGCAGGGTCCATGTCTAGCTTGCGGGCCAGCATGTCCAGGCCCCGCTCGACGAAGTACGTCGCCTCTGGCCGACCCGCCCCACGATACGCGTCGGTTGGGGTTTTATTGGTGAAAACCTCGGTGATCGTCGTGCGAATGGCTGGGATGTCATAGGTGGCGTTCGCCATCAGCGTCGTGAACGTCGGGATGGCAGCGGTAAACAGCGTGTTGTAGGCCCCGATGTCCGCGATGAGCCGAAGTTTCATGCCGAGAACCTTGCCGGCCTTCGTCGCTGCGATGTCGATGTAGCCGATGACGCCCCGTCCGTGCGTTGTGGCCAGGAAGGCCTCAGACCGGTCCTCGATCCATTTCAGCGCTATCCCAAGCTTCTTCGACAGACCTGCGACGACGTAGTCCTCCGGATAGGCTTGGATCTTTGCACCGAACCCTCCACCGACCTCCGGTGCGATCGCGCGCACTTGGTCTTCGCCCATGTCGTTCATGCGGGCGATGAAGCCTCGCAGCAGGTGGGGGACCTGCGTCGATGACCAGATGGTCATCTTGTCATGCCCCGGTTCGTAGTGCGCCACGGTTCCGCGTGGCTCAATCGCACTGGGAGCGAGCCGGTGGTTCACCATACGCTGTGACACGACGACGTCGGCATCGGCGAATGCTTTGTCGATGGCGGTATCGTCGACGGTCTGGCCGTCTGGCGACACTCCGGTACCGGACGGGACCAAAGCAATTGCAAGATTGTTCTCGAAATCGGCGTGGAGCTGGGCCGGCTGTCCGGTCATTGCCTGCTCGGTGTCGACCACCGCCGGCAAGACGTCATAGTCCACCACGATCGCGTCAGCCGCATCCTTGACGATGTAGCGATCGGTGGCGACGACTACGGCGACGGCTTCACCGACGTAGCGGACCGTGTCCACTACCACAGCGCGATGGTCGGGAGACGGAAATGGCGTGATAATCGGTACTGGTCCCACGAACTCGGCGACTTGCGCGCCGGTCAAGACCGCCGTGACGCCAGCCATCGCCTCGGCGGCGCTGGTGTCGATCGACCGGATCCGCCCGTGTGCGATGTCACTTCGGGCGAACGCCACGTGCTCCATACCGACGATCTTTATGTCGTCCACATAGGTCGCACGGCCTTGAATGAGACGCGGGTCCTCGCGTCGCTTGATGCGTTGTCCCACCATTTTCGGAAGTACTGGAGACGCAGCCATGGCCTACCCCTTGTTGGCGGCGTGCTGTACCGCATTGACGATGTGCTGATAGCCGGTGCAGCGACAGAAATTGCCGTCGAGGCCCTCGCGGATTTCCCGCTCGCTCGGTGATGGATTGTTGTTCAAGAGGTCCACGGCCGACATGATCATGCCGGGGGTGCAGTATCCGCACTGCAGTCCGTGCTCTTCCCAGAAGCCGTCCTGCAGCGGATGGAGCTGACCATCGCCGGCCGCCAAACCCTCGATCGTCGTTACCTCGGAGCCATCGGCCTGGACGGCGAAGATCGTGCACGACTTCGCGCTGCGCCCGTCGACCAGCACCGTGCAGGCGCCGCACTGGCTCGTGTCACAGCCGACGTGGGTACCAGTCAGGTTGAGTTGCTCGCGCAGAAAGTGCACGAGGAGCAAGCGCGGCTCCACATCCGCCGTGCGCAGCTTACCGTTGACCGTGATTGAAACGTTGGCCATGTGTACCCCTCTCAAGGGCGACAGCTTACCAGATTGATGGCAGGAGAACGGCGGCAACGCCGCCGGTCAAACCCACACCCCGTGCATCGGAACCGCGCGAAGCCCCGGTGCTGGAGTGAGCAGGAGTTGGCTCCTCGCGGGCATAGATTTGGGCATAGTTGGTCGAGGGTTCGGCGCCGGCGATCTGAGTTCCTCGAACCAGTGCTCGACGAAGAGCAGGTCGAACGTCTGCTCCGGACGGCCTTCAGGCTGGTCTGCTTCGCTGGCCTGGGTTGACCCTTGACTCGGGGGGCGACGTCCGAGTTCGGCCTGACTTTCACTCCGGCAGAGCGAAGACGAAGAGCGCGTTTCCCCCTTCGGGCTGGTAGATCTCTGGGCTGAGCTTCGCCGTGAGACTGCGGAAGACGCCCCCCAGCGCAGCCGGGACGGCGATGAACTGCCGTCCGCCGGCCTCGTAGGTAATTGGGTACCCGTGCGCCGACGCGGCGAGACGCGTCTCCCAGAGCACCTCGCCGGTCTCGATATCGAACGCCCGGTAGTAGCGGGCGCCGTCACCGGCAAAGACCAATCCGCCCGCCGTTGTCAGCGCGGACGTCAGGAACGGCGTTCGCTGCTCGTGGCTCCAGAGCTCCTCCATCGTCCGCACGTCGTAGGCGGCCAGCTTCCCGACGTTGCCGTCGCTGCCCGGCATCTCCAGCAGCTCGTAGCGGCCGGCCGTCCCGCCGCCCCCCTCGATGAACTCCACCTCGCGCCCGGTCAGGTGCATGCACGCCTGGTGGAGCGGGATGACGAGGGCGCCGGCGCCCGGATGGTATGCCGATGCCTGCCAGTTGTGGCCGCCCAGCAAGCTGGGGCAGGCGAACACCCGCTCGCCGATGGCGATGTCCTGCAGGTTCTCTCTGTAGGTCAGCTCGCCCGTGGTCCGGTCGATCGACTCGAAGATGTCCTGGTGGACCGTCTCGCGCAGGGCGACGAACGCGCCGGTCCGCCGGTCGAGCTTCCAGAGGATGCCGTCCTTGCCTATCGTGAAGAGCCACTTTTCGTCGTCGGCATCGACCAGCACGCGCTCGTACACGATGTCGAGGTCGAGCGTCTCGCCCGGCGCATGCTGGAAGTACCAGTGCACCCGTCCGGTGCTCGGGTTCAGCGCCAGCGTCGAGTTGGTGTAGAGCGCGTCCTGTCGCGTCGTCATGCCGCGGCTCGCCGCCACCCACGGCTTCGCCTGCGCCGTGCCGATGTAGAAGAGACCGAGATCCGGGTCGTAGCTGCCCGGGATCCAGGTGTCGCCGCCCGCGCGCAGATACGGCGGCGTATCACCCCATGACGCGTCGTTCGGATCGCCCGGCAGCGCGATCGTGGATGTCCGCCAGAGTTCCTTGCCGGTGTCCGGATCGTGGCCGGTGATGAAGCAGCTCTGCTCGGTGTATCGCTCACAGCCGTTGGTGCCGGTGATGACGACCCCATTGGCGATGACCGGGCCGGCGTTCTGCCGGAAGCCCTGCGTGTAGTCGGTCTTGACCGTCCGCCACACTTCCGCGCCGGTGCGCGCGTCGAGGGCGACGACCGCGGCGTCGGCCGTGGCGAGGAACAGCTTGTCGCCGTAGAACGCCAGCGTGCGCGTGGCGCCGGCCCGCGCGTCCT
>QOAX01000217.1 GCA_003972865.1 Verrucomicrobiota bacterium
GGCCTGTTCGAGGTCAACGCCGCGAAGCCGGTCGAGCTTGGCCGGCATCAGGTTCCGGAGTTGCATTATCCCTGCTGGGCTGCTCCCATCCTCTCCGACAAGCGAATGGTGATTCGAAGCGAGGATTATTTGATCTGTTTTGACGTGGCAAAATAACAACCCAACCCGACCGCGCTTGGCCAAGGGCTTCACGCTGATTGAGTTGCTCGTGGTGATCGCCATCATCGCGATTCTCGCCGGGATGCTGTTGCCCGCGCTGGCCAAGGCCAAGGACAATGCCACCGGCATTTACTGCCTCAACAACCAGCGCCAGCTCCTCGTCGCGTGGACGCTTTACGTCGGCGACTTCGAGGATCGCCTGCCGCCCAACGCCAAGCACATGCAGGATCCGCGCGGCTGGATCAACGGCTTCCTCACCTTCGTGCCGAACAACCGCGACAACACCAACCTGCTCTACCTCATCGGCACGCGCAGGCAGATGGGCGACCGCTACCCCAAGCTCGGCCCGTACACGAAGTCGGCCGGCATCTACAAATGTCCGTCCGACAAATACACCTGCAAGATCGGCCGCAGGGAAATGCCGCGCGTGCGCAGCGTGTCGATGAACGGCTTCATCGAGGGCGGGCTTTACGATCCCACAATGAGTTCGACCATCTCGAGCATCCACGGGCAGGGCTGGCGCAAGTACGACATCCTCTCGCACATGGTTGACCCGTCGCCGTCCGACCTGTGGATTTTTGCCGACGAACACCCCGACAGCATCAACAACGGCGGCTTCGTCCTGTACCCCTACAGCGCCAGAATCTGGCGCAACCTCCCGGCCAACTACCACAACGCCGCCTGCGGCTACGCCTACGCCGACGGCCACGCTGCGATCAAGAAATGGAGTGATCCCATGCCAACGATCGAGCCAGTGCTCAAGCGCATGCGACTCGACTACTCCAACGCCGGTTCCATCGGCGGAAAAGCAAGTGACTACTGGTGGGTCATCAACCACTCCACCGCCCCCTTCAGGCGTTAACCGGTTCGCGATTCTCACCACCCACTGCTCACTACCGTATTTGCCTTGCGTTTGGTCGGGGGAAGGGTTGAGCTTTGCCCCATGCAATCCAAACGATTTTTTGGGTTGGTAATGATTGCCACCCTTGTTGCAGCCAGCCAGGCAGCCGACCTGAAAATTGGCATGGTCGGGCTCGACACTTCGCACGTCATTGCCTTCACCCGCGTCCTCAACGACGAGGCCGACAAAAACCACGTCGCCGGTGCCCGAATGATCGCCGCCGTCAAAGACAGCAGCCCCGACGTCGAGTCGAGCTACACGCGCGTCGATAAATACACCACCGAGCTGACCGACAAATGGGGCTTGAAACTGTACCCCACCGTCACCGAGTTGTGCCGGCACGTCGATGCGGTGATGATCGAGAACGTCGACGGCCGCCCCCACCTCAAGCACGCCATCGACGTCATCAAGGCCGGCAAGCCGCTCTTCATCGACAAACCACTCGCCGGCACTCTCACCGATTGCGTGAAGATTTATCGCTTGGCCAAGCGCCACAATGTGCCTGTGTTCAGCTCCTCCTCGCTGCGCTTCGCCAAGGCCACGCTCGCCGCGCGCGCCGGAAAACACGGCAATGTTCTCAGCTGCGAAACCTTCAGCCCGGCGCACCTCGAGCCGCACCATCCAGACCTGTTTTGGTACGGCATCCACGGCGTCGAGTCGCTCTTCACCGTGATGGGGCCCGGCTGCGTGTCGGTCAGGCGCGGCACGACCGACGACGGCAAAATCGAGGTCACCGGCACATGGAAGGACGGACGCATCGGCATCTTCCGCGAGGGCAAGGGCTACGGCGGCATGGCCAAGTGCGAGACCGGCGAACACCCGGTCGGCGGATACGACGGCTACGCGCCACTCGTCGAGGCGGCGGTCAAGTTTTTCAAGACCGGCAAGTCGCCGGTCGCCGCACGCGAGACGCTGGAGATCTACGCCTTCATGCAGGCTGCCGACGATTCCAAGGCCGCCAACGGCAAGGAAGTCCCCCTGAAACTCGACTGGGAGTGAGTGGGGCAGAAACCGCGAATGGACGGGAATCGACACTAATTTTTCTTCGCGTTTATTAGCGTGAATTAGCGGTTTTTAAAAAACAATCCGAGGCTTTTCGGTGGGCGGCGGTCAGGGGGAGCTCGGCGAGCTTGGCCACGGGGAGCCATTCGCCCTTGAGCTTGGCCAGACGCGGCTTTCGCTTGGGCTCGGCAACAATCATTTCGAGCCGGTTGCGGTATCGGGTGATCGAGTGGTTGATGTTGCAGAGCGGCTGAAATTTCGCTTGGCCAAGTTTGAGTTCGCGCTTGGCCAAGGCGGCCGGTTTCAATTCGGCGTCATTGACTTGCCAGTTGGGGAACTCCCAAAAGCCAGCGTTCACCTCGCCGCTTGGCCGGCGCTGCACGAAGACTTTCCCGCGCCAAGCGATGAGGAAGCCGATGAACCGCCGATTGGTTGTCGCCGCCCGCTTGGCCAAGGCTGGGATGGTCTCGACCTTGTTTTGCTTGCGGGCGGTGCAGCGGCCTTTCAGCGGGCAGTCGCCGCAGAGCGGATTGCGCGGCGTGCAGACCAACGCGCCTAGCTCCATCATCGCTTGGTTGAAGGCGGAGGCGTTTCGTTGCCTTGGCTTTTGCAGGGTCACGGTGTGTTTCACCAATTCATCGGCGACGGACCACAGGCGATCGGTAACTGGCTTGTCTTTTGGCGACTGTTCGATGCCGAGTAGGCGCGTCAGCACCCGGGCGACGTTGCCATCGACGAGCGGTTCGGGTTGGTTGTACGCGATGCTGCAAATCGCGCCGGCGGTGTAGCGCCCCACCCCCGGCAACGCCAACATGCCGCCCAAGTCGCGGGGGAAACGGCCGGCGAGTTCGTCGTGAATCCGCTTGGCTGCCTTTTGAAGGTTGCGCCCCCGCGAGTAGTAGCCGAGGCCTTCCCAAAGTTTGATCACCGTGTCCTCGTCGGCAGCAGCGAGCGATGCGATGTCCGGCAACTGCTTCATCCACCGTTGCCAGTACGGGATCACGGTTTTGACCTGCGTCTGTTGCAGCATGATCTCCGACACCCAAATGGCGTACGGATCGCGCGTCCGCCGCCACGGCAAGTCGCGGGCGTTCCCGGCGAACCACTTGAGCAGTGGCACCACGATGGATCGGATGTGCATCGGCGCGCCACCCTACCGCTCGGTATGCGCTTGGCCAAGCGGTAGCCGTTGACTTGGGCACGGTTCCGCGACAAAGTCACCGCAGCGGGATGAGTGATTCGCAACAGAGCATCACCGCCAACGGGCGGGAGATCGCCACCGGGCTGCCAGTGTCGCTGCACGATTTTCTCGAGGCGCAGGGCATGTTGCCGCGCAGCGTGGTGGTGGAACTCAACGGCGAGGCGGTAACGCCCTCGGAGTTCGCTGAGCGTCAGCTCAACGCGGGCGACACGATGGAGATTGTCAAGGTGGTGGCCGGCGGATGAGGGAAAAACTCCAGAGCCTTCGCGGGCATTTGTTGCTGGATGCCGGCGGCATGTACGGTTCCTGTTTTCACCACACGGTCATCCTCATGTGCCAGCACTCACCCGGAGGCGCCTTCGGGCTGGTGCTCAATCAACCCAGCGACAAGCGCATCGGTGACGTGCTGCCCATCGACATGCCGCCATCGGTGAAGAACCGGCGCACCCGCAGCGGCGGCCCGGTCGATGAGTCGTCGATGCACATCCTCCACAGCGACTCGTTCATGTTTCAGGGCAACGTGATGAACAACCTCTCGCTGGTGCAGGACCCGGGTGAACTGAGTGACCTCGCCAACTCGGTCAACCCCGACCACAAGATCGAGGTGTTCCTCGGCTACTCCGGCTGGGGGGGCGGCCAACTCGAGAGCGAGCTGGCCCGCAAAGCGTGGCTCGTCTGCAAAGCCACGACGGAACTGGTTTTCAGCAATCCCGAGGAAGCGGCATGGCGCGAGATCCTTCGCGGACTGGACTGGCAGCACCGCCTGCTCGCCGACGGCCCGGACGACCTCTCGTGGAACTGACGCTACTTGGACACGCGCTTGGCTTGGTTCGCCGGTGACGTTACGCTGCCGCCTCGTTTTGCATGACAGTCAACCTGGCATACGGTTCCGGCCATCTTCCCATCGAAGTTCCCGACGATCGCACGACGGTCATCGAGCCAACGCACATCGACGGCCTGGCCGATGAAAAAGAATCCGTTATCAACGCGCTGCAAAAACCGATCGGCAGCCAGTCGCTGCTCGATCGCATCTCGCCGGCCACGAAGATTTGCATCGCCTTCACGGACCTTACCCGCGCGACGCCGAACGACCGAATCATCCCCTGGCTGCTCGAGCATCTCGGCAGGCCAAATGACAACATCACGCTGCTGAACCAACTCGGCACGCACCGGCCCAACACGCGGGAGGAACTGGAGACAATGCTCACGCCGGAAGTCGTCGCCAACTACCGCGTACTCAATCACGAGCCGGAAAACCCGGAGGCGCTGGTGCAGGTCGGCACCACGGCGGACGGCACGCCGGCACTGCTCAACAGGCACATCGTCGAGGCCGATCTGCGGATCATCACCGGGTTTATCGAGCCGCATTTCTTTGCCGGATTCAGCGGCGGCGTGAAGGGCATCATGCCCGGCTGTGCCGGGCTGGAGACAGTGATGAGCAATCACGGCGCGAAAAACATCGGCGACCCGCAGGCGACCTTCGGCGTCACCGAGGGCAACCCGCTATGGGAGGAATTACGCGACATCGCGCTCAAGACCGGGCCGAGTTTTCTCCTCAACGTCACGCTCAACGAGCAGCGCGACATCACGAACGTGTTCGCCGGCGACATCATTGAGGCGCACAAGACCGGCTGCGTATTTGTCAGAAAATCGGCGATGCAGCCCGTCGAGCAGCCGTTCGACATCGTCGTCACAACCAATAGCGGTTACCCGCTGGATCTCAATTTGTATCAGGGCGTCAAGGGCATGAGCGCCGGCGCCCGTGTGCTGAAGGAGGGCGGCACACTGATCCTCGCCGCCGAGTGCCGCGAAGGTGTGCCCGACGGCAGCCCGCTTGATGACCTGCTGCGCAGCGCCGACTCGATCGAGGAAATTTTAGCCATGCTTTCCACGCCGGGCTTCGTCCGCCCGGAGCAATGGCAAGCGCAGATTCAGGCGCTCGTGCAGCGCCGCGCCGAGGTGCTCGTTCACTGCATGCTGGACAATGACACCCTCGAAGCCTGCCACCTGGCCCCGTGTGCCGACATCAACGCCGAGGTGGCCAAGCGCTTGGCCAAGCTCGGCGCTGACGCCCGTGTGGCGGTGCTACCGCAGGGGCCGCTGACGATTCCCTATCTCGCGTAGTTTCGCCTCGCCAACCTTGGCCCTGCCGCCTAGCGTCCGCGGACACGTCGAGCGACTTTTTCGGATGAAAGGAGCACGTTTTCATTTAGCCGCGCTTATGGTGATTGGTGCCTTGGCCACGATGGCGTTGCCGCTTGGCCAAGCGGAACGAACCGGCTTTTCGCCGGAGGGCATCCAATTCTTTGAAAGCAAGATTCGGCCGCTGCTCGTCAACAATTGCCACGAGTGCCACGGCAACGAAAAGCACAAAGGCAACCTCCAGCTCAACTCCCGCAAAACCATCCTGCGGGGCGGCGACTCTGGCGCGGCAATCGTGCCCGGCGACCCGGCCAAGAGCCTGTTGATCGAGGCGGTCAAGTACACCAACTCTGACTTGGAGATGCCGCCCAAGAAAAAGTTGGGCAAACAGGCCGTGGCCGATCTCGCGCAGTGGATTCGTCTCGGCGCCCCTTGGCCAAGCGAGACCGCACAAGTCACCGCCAAGCGCGAACACGGTTTTTCAATCACCGATGAAGACCGTGACTACTGGGCGTTCCGCCCGGTCAAGCGTCCGCGCTTGGCCAAGCGCAACGGCAACCAAGCGCCGATTGATCAGTTGATCCAAGCGCAACTCGACGCCAGGGGTATCGCCGCGAACCCGATCGCCGACAAGGCCACGCTCATTCGCCGCGCGTACTTTGACCTCATCGGCCTGCCGCCGACCTATGGCGAGGTGCAGGCGTTCGTGAACGACAACTCCCACGACGCCTGGCCAAGGCTCGTCGAGCATTTGCTCGGCCTGCCTCAGTACGGCGAACGCTGGGGCCGCCACTGGCTCGACGTCGTGCGCTTCGCCCAGACCAACGGCTACGAGCGCGACGATGAAAAACCGCTTGTCTGGAAATACCGCGACTACGTCATCCGCTCGTTCAACGAGGACAAGCCGTACGACCGGTTCGTGATGGAGCAGATCGCCGGCGACGAGTTGACGGACGTGGACAATGACAGCCTGATCGCCACCGGTTTTTACCGGCTCGGCGTCTGGGATGACGAACCGGACGACCCGCGCGCCGCCGAGTTCGAAGGGCTCGACGACATGCTCAAGACCACCTCGGAAACCTTCATGGGCCTGACGGTTGGCTGCGCGCGTTGCCATGATCACATGTTCGATCCCATCTCGCAGCAGGACTACTACGAGATGCTCTCGTTCTTCCGCAACGTCCGCTACTATGACAAGCCCAAGTACGAGTGGGACTCCGCCACCTACTCGCCGCTCATCGCGCCACGGGAGGTTTTTGCGTGGCAAAACAGGAAGGACAAACCGAAGGACGCCAAGCCGCCGTGGGACGGCCGCGAGTACGCGATGACCGTGCGCGAACACGGCGCCAAGCCGATGGACACGCACCTACTGATCCGCGGCAACGCCGGACGCCCCAGCAAAAAGGTTGAGCCGGAATTCCTCAAGGTCTTGGCCAAGGACAAGCCGGCCATCGAGAAGTCGCCCAACCCGTTCACGACCGGCCGCCGGCTCGCCCTGGCCAAGTGGATCGCCAGCCCCGGGCATCCGCTGACCGCCCGCGTGATGGCCAATCGCATTTGGCAGTTCCACTTCGGGCGCGGGCTCGTCGCGACGCCGAACGACTTCGGCAAGGCCGGCATGCCCTGCCCCAACCCGGCACTGCTCAACTGGCTGGCGGCGGAGTTCATCGACAGTGGCTGGTCGATCAAGCATATGCACCGCGTGATCATGAACAGCGACGCTTACCGCCACACTTCGCGGCAAAATCCGGCCAACCAAGCCGCCGATCCCGGCAACGAGCTGGTCTGGCGCCAAAACCTTCGCCGTCTCGAGGCCGAGGCCATTCGCGATGCCATTCTCAGGACCAGCAACTCGCTCAACACCGCGATGGGCGGCCGCGGATTTTATCCGAACTTCAGCGGCGAAGTGATCGCCGGCGCCTCCAAGCCGGGCCGCGGCTGGGGCTACTCCAGGGCCGATGAGCAGGCGCGCCGCAGCGTTTACGCCTTCGTGAAGCGGACGATGATGGTACCGTTTCTCGAGGTGTTCGACTACAGCGGAACCGAGGGTTCGATTGGTGCTCGTGCGGTGACCACTGTCGCCCCGCAGGCGTTGACGCTGCTCAACAGCGATTTCGTCTCCGGCCAAGCTGGCAATCTCGCGAGGGAACTTTTGGCGAACAATTCGACCGACAAGACCGCGTTGGTGAACTCGCTTTTCCGCCGAACACTCGCGCGCGACGCCACGCCCGAAGAGATCGCCTTTGGCCAGCGCTACCTCCGTCAACAGGAAGAGCGGCACCACGAGGTGCGCCACCAACTTGTCTTCGCGCCGGACGTCCCGGCTTCCATCGAGCGCGGTTTCCGCGACAAGCTGCCACAGGAAAAATTCCTCATCCCGCCCGACGCCAACTGGCGGGCCCATGCCGGCAAATGGGGCGGCGGCTACGAGGGCATCATGAACGTCGAGCCGGGGCGCGGGCCGTTCGTGCTGATGACCGCAGCCAAGCAGGCCGACGTCACGCTCAGCGGCCGGATCAAACTTGAGCAAAGCGTCGAGAACGCCGGCATCCTGCTTCGAGCCAACACCAAGGGCACCGAGGACACCGGCTATGAAATCCATTTCGACGTCCAGCAAAGTGAACTGCAAATCCGTCGGCACGATGGTGGAACCAAGGTGTTGGCCAAGCGCGGATTCCGGCCCTCCTCCGACTGGCGGACTTTCCGCGTCGAATTGGCCAAGGGCGAAATCCGCTTCTGGCTTGACGACGACGAGCAGCCGTTTCTGACGTCAAATGACGAATCCCCGATTGGCGGCGACGGCCACATCGGTATTCGCGCCTGGGGCGGCGCCGTCCGCACCGATCAGTTGAAACTGCACTTGGCCAAGCACGATGTGCTCATCAACGAAATCGCCCCCTCCAAATCGACAGACGGTGAACTGGTCGCCAACGCCCAAGCCGGCTTGGCCAAGCGCCGCGCGCTGCAGGATCTTTGCTCCGTGATGTTCAACATCAGCGAGTTTGTGTACATTGACTGAGAGGCGCGTTCGACTTACTTTTCTCGAGACAAATTGATGCGAATGAAGCGATGGATCCGAAACTTGTAGAGCAGTTCAGCAGGCGCGGGTTCGTGCAGCGGTTCGGCACGGCGATGGCTGGCGTGTCGTTGTCCGGCATTTTCCCCGGCGACAAGGTGTTCGCCGCCCCCGCCTCCGCGCTGGCCGACTACACCAATCCGCTCAAGCCCCGCAAGGCGCATTTCCCGACGAAGGCCAAGGCCTGCATTTACCTGTACATGTACGGCGGGCCAAGCCAGATGGACTTGTTCGACTACAAGCCGGAACTGGCCAGGCACCACGGCAAAACCATCGACATTGAGATGCGTCGCCGCAGCATCCGCAAGGAGAAGATCCTCGGCCCGGTCCGGGAGTTCAAGCGGCGCGGCCAATCCGGCCTTTGGTGCTCCGACGCCTTTCCGCACACCGCTCGGCACATGGACAAGATGGCGGTCATCAAGTCGCTCTACATGGACTCGTTCGCCCACGGCTCTGCGAACATCCAGATGAACTCCGGCCGCGTGCTGCAGGGCCATCCTGCACTCGGCGCCTGGATCGCTCACGGCCTCGGTTCCGCCAACAAGAATCTGCCGTCGTTCGTGGTGATGCTCGACCCACGGGGCGGCCCCATTCCCGGCGCGGCCAATTGGACCAGCGGCTACATGCCGGCGGCCTATCAGGGCACCGTGCTGCGTTCCTCCGGCAACCCGATTCTCGACCTCGCGTCACGCTCGGTTCGCACGCACAGGATGCAGGGCGAACGCATCGACGCCATCAACGCCCTGAACGGCATGCACATTCGCAGCCGACAAGGCTACAGCGAACTTGCCGCCCGCATCGCGAGCTACGACCTTGCTTACCAGCTGCAGTCCACCGCTCCCGAGGCGTTGGATATCTCCAGCGAGTCCAGGAAAACCAAGGCGATGTACGGGCTGTACGACAAAAAAGTCGACCACTCGATCGCCATCTCGCCGGCTCACTTTGGCCGCCAATGCCTCGTCGCACGGCGTCTCGTCGAGCGCGGCGTGCGTTTTGTCCAGCTTTACTCCGGCGGCGGTCATCAACAGCAAAACTGGGACGCCCACAACGGAGTGGACGAAAACCTGAAAATCCACTGCCCTGAAGTGGACAAACCGATTGCCGGCCTGCTCGGCGACCTCGAACAACGCGGCATGCTAGAGGAAACTTTGGTGATTTGGGGCGGCGAATTCGGACGCCAACCGGTGTTCCAGGGCAAAAACGGCGGGCGCGACCACAACCCGAAAGGCTTCACCTACTGGATGGCCGGCGCCGGCGTCAAGGCAGGCACCGACTACGGCGAGACCGACGAACT
>QOAX01000122.1 GCA_003972865.1 Verrucomicrobiota bacterium
CGGCTGGCCACGATCCCACAGCGCCCGCACCATGGGCTGCTCGATTCGTTTTTTTTCAGCCGCTTCAAGTGCCTTCTTTTTGGCTTCCTCATCCAGTTCTTCATTGGACTTGATCGCCGCCACTTCGGCATCAACCGCCGCCTTGTTTTCACGCCAACGTTTCAACTCCTCCGGATGACCAAATGGCAGCCGCCGCTTGCCGGGGTTCAACCAGTCGTGCTCGTCGAAGGCGCCCTTGAAAACCGCACGCAGCCTGAAGTAGTCCGCCTGCGACACCGGATCGAACTTGTGCGAATGGCACTTGGCACAATGTAACGTCAAGCCCAACACGGACGAACCGAGCACGCGCATCTCGTTGTCGATGTTGTCCTGCCGGTCCGGAACGAAGTTGGTGATGTTGGCATTCGTCCCGTCCTCGACCATGCGTAAAAAACCGGTCGCCACCAGCCGCTCGAGATGCTCCTCTGTAAACTCGTTCGCATCCTCGTAATTCGCCAACTCATCGCCGGCAATTTGCTCCGACAAAAACAAATCATACGGCTTGTCCGAGTTCAAAGCACGAATGACATAATCGCGATATCGATATGCCCACGGCCGCAACGTATCAGCATGCTGAATCCCTTCCGAGTCGGCGTAGCCGGCAAGATCGAGCCAATATCGTGCCCATCGCTCACCATAGGCAGGAGAAGCCAGCAATCGATCGACCAACTGCTCATAGGCATCGGGGCGTTCATCCGCAACAAACGCATCAACCTCCTCGGGCAAAGGTGGTAAGCCGGTCAGATCAAAATAAACCCGCCTTGCCAACTCGCGCTTGGGCGCCTGCTCGGCCAAGCGCAGTCCCGCCTTGGCTAAGCGCTTGGCCACAAATAAGTCAATGGGATTGGCAGCAGCCGCTTGGCCAAGCAGGGGAACCTCCGGACGCTTCGGAGATTGAAACGACCAGAACTGACGATCCTGCTCGGATATCAGTGGCTCCCGTGGCCGCTTAGATTCAGCCAAGGGCATTCCAGCGGCAACCCAGTCCCGAATGATTTCGAGTTCCACATCCCGCACCGGCTTCACGCTGGCTTTCACCAGGTCCCGCTTTGGCGGCATCTCGCCCTTGGTGATTTTCTGGATCAGCAGGCTCCCATCTGGATCACCCGATTTCAGAACCGGTCCATCCTTGCTTCCCTTCAGCAGCGACTCAACCGTGCGCAAATCAAGACCCGCTTTTTGTTCCTGCCGACCATGACACGCCGCACAGCGCAAATGCAGGATGGGCAGCACGTCATGTTGGTTGACCGGCTCCGCAGCGCCATTCGGTTGGCCAGGCGCCCCCAGCACAAAAACCAACAGCACCAACTTGCCAATGAACTCAACCCTGTCCCATGGCGCATGCATTTTCAGTGAAGCCATTTGAGTAACGCAGCCAAGCGCGAATGTCCAGTTGCATCCACGCCCGTTGAATGCTACCGCTGGCAAAGCGGAAAAATGAAGATTACTGACATCGAATGCCATGTCCTACTCGTCCCCGACGTCCGAACCGATGCCACTTCCTCGGCACAGGACGACATCGTCGTGTTCGTGCACACCGACGAGGGGATCACCGGAGTGGGCGAGAGCGACGTCAACCCGTGGATTGCCCGCGCCTGCATCGAGGCTCCCAGCACCCACTCCATGGGCCTTGGCCTCAAGGAAATGCTCATTGGCGAGGACCCACTCGACACCGAGCGGCTGTGGCAAAAACTTTACATCGGGAGTTGCATGAACGGGCGGCGCGGTGCCGTCATCAATGCCATCGGCGCCATCGACATGGCCCTCTGGGATATCAAGGGCAAAGCCGCAGAAAAACCCACATGGCAACTGCTCGGTGGCACCCCGCGCGACGCCATCCAGCCGTACGCCTCGCTTCAACCCAACGGAAACAGCTTTGAGGAATACCGGGGCTCACTCGTGGAATGGGTGTTGCGCGCCCGCGACATCGGCTTCCGCGCCGCCAAGCTCGAGATCACCCTGTTCGGCCCCTACAACCACAGCGGCATGAACGAGAAGGACGAAAAAGTCACCGAGGTCATCGCTGCCTGCCGTGCCGCCATTGGCCCGAATTTCACGCTGTTGGTCGACGTGCAATACGCGTGGGATGACGTTGAACGTGTGCTGGCCACCACCCGCGACTGGAAAGATCTCGACGTGTATTTTCTTGAGACTCCCCTATGGGTGGATGACCTCGAAGGCTACGCCCGTTTGCACGACGAATGCGGCATCCGCATAGCCGCCGGCGAATGGTTGACCACCCATCACGAGTTTCGAGACCTGTTGGACATCGGAAAAGTCGATGTCGCCCAACCGGACATCGGCCGCGTCGGCGGACTCACCGAGGCGATGAAAGTCTGTGACATGGCCGCAGAACGCGGACGACAAATCATCCCCCACTGCTGGAAAACAGGAATCAGCATTTCAGCCAGCGCCCACCTCGCAGCCGTCACACCTCATTGTCCATTCTTCGAGTATCTCCCGGCCGAACTCACCGACTCAAAACTCCGACAAGACCTAGTCCAGGACGATCTTCATCTGGTGGATGGCAAACTGGCCATCCCACAAAAACCGGGCCTCGGCATCGAGGTCAACATGGACGCCCTGCAACGCTTCAAACAAAACTAGAAACCGTTGGGTTGGCGGATCGCCTCTAAGATTTCCTCTGGGCCACCACCGCCTCGGGTAGGAACATTGAACTCCACTCGATGGCGGCCAAGCGGTCATGCCGGTTGCCGCCCTCGAGTTGAAACCGCCCATCGGCCTCCCGCATCAGCCTCGCCTGGCCAAACAGCGCCACCACCCGGCGGGTGTGCAGCATGATCCGGGGGCGTTTTCGGCAGGCTGACTTCATGCGGCGACCCTCCCTTCCGGCTTGGGCTCGGTTTCCAGCGTCCACAAACGCATTCGGGCGAACCACCAATTGGCCACGTGCTCGGGGGCTCTCCCGCGATTCCGCGAGCGGCGGCCGAAGATTTGGCCGCCCAAGGCGTTCCCGAGCGGCAGTTCCATCTGCCCCCTGGCCGTCGTGTTTTGTCTCTCCATCGTTTTCATGTTCGTAGAGGTTTTACGCCACCAATGGCAGCGACGGGAGAGAGCCTAAAGAGGCTTGTGGGACATAGATGGTCCCACCAAAAACTTTTTTCACTTTTTTCCGGGGAGCATACACGGCTCGGTGCAGGCTTGGGCGGCTCACCTGAGAAATAAAATGGCGTCACGGGCTCTTGATGAATTCGGCGAGGCGCGTGCGCTCCCCGCTTGGCCAAGCGCTTGGTTTTATAGAAGATTCTGCTGGCTGTTTTTGTTGAGCGACTTGAGACCGAGCTTGTTGAAACTGGCCTCGGTGGCGACTCGGCCCTGCGGTGTTCGGTTGAGATAACCCTCAAGGATCAGAAACGGCTCGTAGACCTCCTCGAGCGTGTCCGGCTCCTCGCCAACTGCCACGGCAAGCGACGACAAGCCAACCGGCCCGCCGCTGAACTTGACGATGATCGCCTCGAGGATGCGCTTGTCCATTTCGTCGAGGCCGTCCTCGTCGATCTCGAGCATGGCCATCGCCCTGTCGGCGGTGCCGCCGTCGATGCGGCCGTCGCCTTTCACCTGCGCGTAGTCGCGCACACGGCGCAGCAGGTTGTTTGCGATGCGCGGCGTGCCCCGGCTGCGGCGCGCCACCTCGGCCGACCCGTCGGTGTCGATCTCCACGTTGAGCAACCCCGCCGACCGGCGGACGATCGTTTGCAGGTCGTCGGCCACATAGTAGTCCAGCCGCTCGCGAACGGGAAAACGCGTCAGCAACGGCGCCGTCAACAAGCCGCTCCGAGTCGTCGCGCCGATGAGTGTGAACTTCGGCAGGTTCAACCTTACACTGCGCGCGCTTGGCCCCTGGTCGATAATGATGTCGAGCGTGAAATCCTCCATCGCCGGGTAGAGGTACTCCTCGATGTTTTTTTGCAGCCGGTGAATCTCGTCGATGAACAGCACATCGCCCTGGTTGAGATTCGTCAGCAAGCCGGCGAGGTCGGCGGCCTTCTCGATGATCGGGCCGCTGGTGACCTTCATGTCACTGCCCATCTCGCGGGCGAGGATGCCGGCGAGTGTGGTCTTGCCGAGGCCCGGCGGGCCGCTCAGCAGGATGTGGTCGAGCGCCTCGCTGCGCTGCTTGGCTGCCTCGACCGCGATGCCGAGCCGCTCCTTGACCTTGAGCTGGCCGGTGAACTCGGAGAACGCGCCCGGCCGGAGCGTCCCGTCCAATGCCGCGTCCGGCTCCGTTAAAACATCGGTGATCATCCGATCGGCCATGCCTTGAAAAGACTGCGCCAAACCGCCCTGCAACCACAAGGCAATTTGGGAATCGGAAGAAAAACGGACTAAAACCTTGCCAGCCGCCGGGGTTTTCGGCTCAATGCGCGGCGCGTGAATAATATTTTCGTGAATGCCATCCTCGCCATCGCCGGAATGGCAGTTGTGATCAGCCTCGGCATCCTGAACATGGTGTCCACGCCGCCGCACGGCTTCGAGCTTGGCCTGCTGGGATTTGTGTTCAGCATCGTTTTGCTCGGGGCAATCACCGTCCTCTATGCCAAAAAACCGGCGGTCGGCTGGGTCGTTTTGGTTGCTGGGGTGTGGGTGCTGTACCGCATTGGAGGGCCTCACCTGTTCAACTTCAGCCTGCTCGGCTTCTGCTGGGCGTTCGCCAAGTTCGGCTGCCTGTCGGCAGAGGAACACTGAGGCCAACCAACCCATTTTGTGAAGGCCGCGAATTGTCGCGGCCTTTTTTACTGGCCAAGCCAAGTTTGAAAAACCGGCTCGGCGGCGAGTCGCTTGGCCAGGCGCTCGTAGCCTTCCGTGAGCGGGTGGCTCGCGTCGGCGAACTCCTCGCTTGGTAACATTTCCGGCACCACAAAACGAATCCCCTCCGCCGAGAGCCAAGCGGCGACTGCCGCACGAAAGCCGAGATACTTTTCGCGGGTCGCGTCGTTCATCATGTGTTCGTTGAGTGGGCCGACGACGACGAGCAAATCGCTTCCCCTGCCCTGCAGTCGCTTGGCCAGGCGACGGAACGCCAGCCATTGCAGTGAGCTCCCCGGTGTCACCCATAACATGTTGACTTGGCCCAACTGATTCGCCGACCACGGCTTGTGCCGCTCGCTGGCCAAGCCGCGCTTCACACTCGGCGACTCGGCGGACAACGGCACGCCGACCGGCAACCGATACGTGTTCGGATACGTCGGCGGGAACTTCCCGTTGTCGGCCAGCGTCCACTCGGGGGCGGATTTTTGTCCGAAATAAGTTTGCTGCAAATGCCGCACCCAACTCAACGGCTCGAGCCGCCGCTCTAGCGCCCGGCCCAGTCGCGTGTCGGTATCCGCCCGGTAACACGGCACGCGCACCGCGTGCTGCGGCAGCAGTCCCGGGTGATTCAACATTTGCTCCTTGTCGAGTTGCATGTCGGCCTCCGGGTCGCTCATCCACAACAGGTTGCAATGCAGCAACACGCGGTGCTTGGCTAACGCGCCGCCGTGATGCTCGACCAAACCCCACAGCGCGAGCGGATACAGCCCATTGATACCGGCGTTGGCGAACGGCATCCCGGTCGCGTCGCCGAGAAACCGCGACAGCGTGCCGTCGTGCGCCGTGTACTCGCCCCACACCACCGAGTCGCCAACCACCGGGATGACGTTCGGCGGGAGTTGATCGAGCCAGCGTTCGTACAGCCAGTAGTCCTCGCTTAACTCGTACGGCACACGGTAGTGCGGCACCGGCTCGAACGGCTCGAACGCCGTCCAAGCCACCGGCAACAGCCAGGCGAGGCCAGGCGACAAACCAAGCACGCACAGCCACTGCCGCACCGACAATCGGACGGCGGCGGAGTCGTTGTTGGGTTGCCCGGTTTTGTGCGTCATCAGAATTGGAAATAAATAAACGGCTCACCGCCGCCCGGCGCGAACAGAAGCATCCAAAGAATCATCGCCACCGCCAGCGCGACTTTCACCGGCGATTTCTTCAGCCAACCGCGCAGCGGCGACTCGTAAACGAACTGGTAAACCCAAACCGAAACGACGAGGAGCAGGAGCAGCAGCGGCATCTGCGGGTCGGCCCAGCCGGTGGTGAAAATGCGCTCGAGGATTTCCATCGCTTGGCCAAGCGACTCCGCCCGGAAAAATACCCACGCGAAACAAACGAAAGCGAACACGACCAAGCGCTTGGCCAAGCGCGGGCAGCGGTCGCGCCACCACGCAACCTGCTCGAGGCCGCGATTGACGATCAACCCCAAGCCGTGCAACGCGCCCCAAATAAGAAACGTCCACGCCGCCCCGTGCCACAGCCCGGAGACGACAAAAGTGATCAGCAAATTGCGCCAAAGCTTGAGGCTGCCGACGCGACTGCCGCCGAGCGGGATGTACACGTAATCGCGAAACCAGGTTGAGAGGCTAATGTGCCAGCGCGACCAAAAATCGGCCAGGCTCACGGCGAGGTATGGGTTGCGGAAGTTGAGCATCAAGCGGAAGCCCATGCAGCGGGCGACGCCGCGCGCCATGTCGGTGTAGCCGCTGAAGTCGAAATAAATCTGCCAGCCAAAGGCGAACGTCGCCAGCGCCAGCGTCGCCCCACCCTGCGTTTCGACATCGCCGTAAACGCGATCGACGTACGGGCCGAGGTAATTGGCCAACGCCACTTTCTTGAACAACCCGACCAAAAACAGCGACGCGCCGTCGGTGACATCGCCCCACTTGATTCTTGGAAACTTGGCGAATTGCGGGAGCAGGGTTTTTGCACGCTCAATCGGCCCGGCGACCAACTGCGGAAAAAACGTCACGAACGCCGCGAATCGAACAAAGCTCGGTTCGCGCGGAATGACACCCCGGTAAAAGTCAAACGTGTAGCTCATCGACTGGAACGTGTAGAAGGAAATGCCCACCGGCAGAACGTACTCCCAACCCGGCGGCATCAGCGACTCGGCGGATGCCAGTTGGCCTACACCAATCTGAGCCAGCAGGTTGTTCAGGTTTTCAATCGCAAAGCCGGCATACTTGAAAAAAAACAGCACCGAGAGGTTGTTAATGATGCTGACCACCAGCCAGGCGCGGCGACTCCGCAGCCAATGCCCCACTGCCAATATCACCGCGAAAAAACCGGCCGCCACCGCCAAGCCACCCCATCCGTCGGGCATCACGAATCCAACGGCAACCGAACCGACGAGTGCCACGACGCTTGCGGCGAATCGCCACCCCGGTCTGACCAGGCGCGGGCCGCGCTCCATCCAGCCGACGATGAAGTAGTCGAGCGCGGTGGAATAAAACACAAGCAGCAGGTAGTACGGGTGCCACCAGCCGTAGAAGACAGCTGAGGATAGAAGAATCCAGTGCAGCCAGTAGCGGGTCGGACGTAGCGCCCAAAAGCCCACCAACGTCAGGATGAAAAAAAGGAAAAACGTCCAAGTGTGGAAAAGCATAGCCTACTTTTCCGGGGCCGCCTTGGCCAGGAGCGACTTCACCTCGTCCGGCATCACGTGACGCACACAGCGGAAGCCGCAGTAGTCGGTGAAGAAACAGGCGTCGGTGTCGCCTGTGCGCTGCCCCTTACGGAACGAGGCGCGGCACATCGAGGCCGAGGCCTTCCACGAACCGCCTTTCATCACGCGCTTGGCATCGCTGCCGTCTTCCGCCGGGCCAAGCGGATCCTGCACTGGACTGGATTTGTAATAGTCCGGCTCGTAGACATCCTGGCACCATTCGGAGACATTGCCATACAGGTCGTGCAAGCCCCAGGCGTTCGGCTTGCGAGTGCCGACGACATGCGTGCGCTTGCCGGCGTTATCGGCAAACCAGCCGTTGGCCTTGAGCTTTGCCTCGGCACCGAAGCTGTACAGGCGGCCCGAGCCGGCGCGGGCAGCGTACTCCCATTCGGCCTCGGTCGGCAGCCGGTAACCGTTGGCGGTAAAGTCACACGGCCAGCCCGGCTTGGCCTCGTCGTAGCACGGCGTGAATCCCTCCATCAGCGAGCGCTCGTTGCAGTAGAGCTTGGCCTCGCGCCAGCGCACACGCTCGACCGGCTTGCGGCTGTCATCCTGCCAGCGGGAGGGGTTGGGCAACTGCGCCTTGACGAACAAGTCGTGCGTGACCTCGAATTGATCCATGAGGAACATGCCCAGTCGCACCTCGTGACGCGGGCGCTCGTCGGCCTCGTGATCGTTGGAGCCCATTTGAAATGAGCCGGCCGGGACGACGATCATCGGCACACCGCTCGCGGTGGTGATCGAGCGCGGCTTGGCCGGTGACACGGGGGCCGGGCCGCAGCCGTTGGCCAAGCCGAGCGCGAGCAGACCAAGCGCGCTGGTGAACTGCCAATGGCTCATTTGCTCGGCGGCAGAAACCAGTCGGACTCCTTGTTGCTGTGGCCGTTGCGGGTCAGTGACATCCATTCGTAGACCGGCTTGTGGCCGATGGTGACCGAGCCGCCCTTGGCCACCTGCACCGCGAAGATGTCCCAACCCTTGGCGTGAACGCCGACGATCTCGCAGGCGGCCTCGTAGGTGCCCGGCTTGGTTAGGTCGCCCTTGCCGTTCGGGCCGCGGCTGAAGGAGAGGAACCGGCCGTTGGGCGACCAGTCAACGTGATAAATCTTGTTTTGCTTGTCGAAGACCTGAAACACTTTTTTGCCAAGCTTTGGATTGTCGGAGTCGATATCGATCGGCACAACGGCCAACTCGTGGTCGCCCGCGCCCCATGCGATGTGTTTGCCGTCCGGGCTGAAGGTCGGGCGGCAGCCGTCAATGCCGAGGTCGATGATCTTGCTGCCGTTGGCCTCGATCAATAGGTTGGTATGCCGATGACCCATGCCTGCGTGCACGGTAGCGACGATCCATTTGCCGTTGGGCGCGTAACTGATGTTGTAGAGGTGATGCAGCGGCTTGGTGTTGACATGCTCGCGCGTCTTGCCGCTCGGCAAATGGTGGAAGCTGATGCCCTTGGTGTAATAATCGGTTACGTTGAATTTCGGATATTCCTGAGGCAGAAAGGCGATGGTCTCGCCGTCAGGTGCCCAGCAGGGTTGGCGCGCCTGGTGAACCACCTTTTTACGCCCAGTGCCGTCGGCGTTCATCACCCACAGGCTGCGGACCGTGGCGCGGCCCGTGCCGGAATCGACGAGGAAACAGATTCTCGAGCCGTCCGGCGACGCCTGCGGATACAGCTCGTTGACGCCGGGCGTGTTGGTGAGGTTGACCGACGACTTGCCGTCGGCCGAGGTGACGAACAACTCCCAGTTGTTGTTCACGTACGACTCGTGGACGAGCTTGAATCTGCTGCCGGCCAACTCCTCGCGGACATTTCCGGCTTTCAGGGAAATTGCCTGAAAAAGCATCACGCCGCAAAGGATCGCTGCCGTTACAAACTTTTGTATCGGTTTCATGGAACGGAAATTATTTTTTGTCACTCTGCATTAATGCGAAGCGTCGCCATGCCGCGAGAGTATTCCGTTGGCACGAAGCGGCTCAAGTGAAAACCCCCGCTTGGCCAAGCGGCAAAAAAAGGCCCGTCAACCGACGGGCCTGTAAAAAATGATGAATGATGAGGCTACTTTTTCTCCTTCGATTCGCCGGTGTCGCCGGATTCCTCGGCAGCGGCTTCGGCCTCGGACGTCTCAGACGGCTCCTCAGATGACTCTTCAGACGGCTTCTCAGCGGGTTCTTCGGCAGTAGGCTTCTCAGCTGGTGCTTCGGCAGTAGGCTTCTCAGCGGGTTCTTCGGCAGT
>QOAX01000269.1 GCA_003972865.1 Verrucomicrobiota bacterium
AAGTTCAAAAAACTGGTTGCCGATGCCTCGGAGGTACGCCTCCGCGATTGGTACAAGAAATAGCGCTTTGCCAAGCGCTAGTCTTCGACGTCGAAGAGGATTTCGCGCGGCTCGGCGCCCCGGCTGGGGCCGACGAGTCCGCGATCCTCGAGTTCGTCCATGATGCGGGCGGCACGGGTGTAGCCCAGTTTTAGGCGGCGCTGCATGAGCGAGACGCTGGCCTTTTGCCCGACGCGGATGACCTCGATGCATCGCTGGATGAGATCTTCGTCTTCATCGATGCCGCTGCCGCCGTTGCCACCATTTCTGTTGGTGGGGGCCTCGAGTTGTCGTTCCATGTCCGTGTCGTAACACGGTTTGGCTTGAGAGTTGACGATTTCGACAATGCGGTTGATTTCCTCGTCGGTGACGAGGCAGCCCTGTGCGCGGCGGAGGTTGGCCGTGCCGGGCGGCAGGAAGAGCATGTCCCCCTTGCCAAGTAGTTTATCGGCACCCATGGCGTCAAGGATGGTGCGGGAGTCCACCTTGGCCGCAACCTGAAAGGCAATACGGGCCGGGATGTTGGCCTTGATGACGCCGGTGATGACGTCAACGCTGGGCCGCTGCGTGGCGACGATGCAGTGGATGCCAGCGGCGCGGGCCATCTGCGTGATGCGTGCGATGCTGTTCTCCACATCGTTTTTGGCCATGAGCATCAGGTCCGCCAACTCATCGATGATGACGACGATGTAGCTGAGCTTTTCGGGAATCTCGATGTCGTCTTCCCGTGGAATGCTGACTTCCTGATCCATCTCGACGGCAAAGCCTTCGCTTTCGTCAAGCGGCAGTTCCGCCTGACTGGTCTTAGGCGGCTTCTTTCTGGTGCGGGAATTGAAACCAGCGATGTTACGGGCGCCGACCTTGGCAAAAATCTGGTACCGCTTTTCCATCTCGTTCACAACCCACTTGAGCGCGAGAATGACTTTCTTGGGATCGTGCACCACCGGCGCGGCGAGGTGGGGGAGGCCGTTGTATAGCTGCAGCTCGACCACCTTGGGATCGATCATGACGAAGCGCAATTCCTCCGGTGTAAAGCGGAAAAGGAGCGAGGCGACCATGGCGTTGATGCAGACTGATTTGCCCGAGCCAGTGGCGCCGGCAATGAGCAGGTGTGGCATCTCGGCCAGGTCGGCGACGATCGGCTTGCCGTAAACATCCTTGCCCAAGGCAAGGGGAATTTTTGCCTTGGAGTTCCTCCATTCCGGCGACTCGACGATGTCGCGGAACAGCACCTTGGTCTTGATGAGGTTGGGAACCTCGATGCCGACAGTGTTGCGGCCGGGCACCGGGGCGAGGATGTTGATTCGCTCGGCCTTGATGGCGGCGGCGATGTTGTTGGCCAAACCGGCGATTCGCTCGAGTTTGACACCCGGGGCCGGATGCAGTTCGTAGCGGGTGATGGTCGGGCCCTTGGTGATGTCCCCCTCGTTGACCTCAATCTTGAATTGCTCCAAGGTGTCCTTGAGCAGTCGGGCGTTGGCGAGGAGTTGCTCGCGGGTCTCGGTGGGGGCGGTCGGCGCATCCGGCTCGTCGAGCACATGTGACTTGGGCAGCTTGTAGCCATCGACCTTCGGTGTCATGGCCACAGCCATCGGCCCCTTGGCCTTGGCCAGGCGCTTGGGCAACTTGAGCTTGGGCGGCGCAGCGGCCTCCTTTTCCTCGTCCGGCGGGGTTTCGTCCGGTCCCGCTTGGCCAAGGATATCGGCGGTGTTGGCTGCCTCATGCTCGGTTGGTTCGCTTGATTCTTCCGATTGCGGTTCCTTAGTGTCGAGCGTATCGGTTTCGGCGGGTTGATCCTCGGCGGATGCCTTGACCTCCTCGGCTGAAATCACCTCGCCCATCTCGACCTCGTCCAAATCCGGTTCTGCCTCCTCTTCGGCTTTCTTACGGCGCTTCTTGCCGGAGACGCTCAGGTCGCGAACGGTCGGCTCGGGGATTGGCTTGAGGTCGGCGCCGAGGTCCTGGTCGGTGTCCTGTTCCCCGGCGGCTTGGTCGATCTCCCTCTCGATGGCTTTCTTCTGTTTTTGCAGGTCGCGCTCGAGCCTGTTGGCTTTGCGCTTGAGTGTTTTTTGGGACGGCACACCGGTGGTCAAGCTGGTTTGCTCGCGGCGGTCGCGCCAGTTGTCCCACGCATCCACCGTCCAGTGCCAAAGCTCGACCGGCTGAAGATTGGTGAGGAAATAGAGGCTGGCGAGGATGAGCGCTGTGTAGATGATGATGGCTCCCGCGGTTCCGAAAGTGTGGAAAACTGGGTAGATGATTGTTTGAGCAATGACACCGCCGAGGTGGAAGCCGCTGACCCAAACATTGATGCCAAAGTTTTCATCCAGTTCCTGCAGCAGGCCCATTAGTGCCAGGAGATAAACGGCGGCGGCCACGGGCTCTTTCCAGGAACGGCGCAGGTGGATGAAGAACGGGTGTAGAAAAGCGGCTCCGAACAAAAACAACAATAAAGGCACCATGTAAGCCGCAAAGCCAATGGTGAAGAATGACCCAAAGGAGAGATAAGCCCCCACTGAGCCAATCATGTTAAGGTATCCCTCGTTCTGATCGCCCAAATTTTGGGGCGGATCAGCAGGATCGAAACTGAGCAGTGATAGGATGTAGAGGACTGAAACGGCGATCATCAGGATACCGACCCATCCCAGGTCCATCCGGGGCTGGGCGTTGGTATTTGCCTTACTCTCCCTGCGCAGCACGGGCCGGAGTGTAATGGCTTGGCCAACGAAGAAAAAGCGTGCAGTGGCGATTTATTTTTGGCGCGAACTGAGGTTGCCTTTCCGGCGGTTTCCTGTTTATTTCTTTGCCGATGAGGTATTGGTTTGGTTTGGGGCGGGTTTTGACCCTGGCGGCGCTGGTTGTCGGCGCCATCGGCTGCGAGCCAACGAGCGGGAGCAATTCCCGGCTGGAGGACGAACCCAATTTTGTCCGGGGCAAAAGCCGCCTGGCCCGCAGGGACATCGACGGGGCGGTGCTTTCCTTCCGCAAGGCGCTAGCAAACAACCCGGCCAACGCCGCCGCCCATTTCGAGCTGGGGCTGATTTTTTACGAGCCCAGCAACGAAAAAAACAACTACGTCTCGGCTGGCTACCATTTCCAGCGGCACCTCGAGTTGCAGCAGGACTCCCGCCACGCAGGCAACATTAGGGGCTTCATCAAGGCCTGCAAAAAAGAGATCGCCAAGGACATCGCAATGGCACCCATCCCGCCCTCGGAGATCAACGCCATCCACACGCTGCGCACGCAGTTGGCCAAAGCCAACAGCGAGAATAGCCACCTCAAGAGCCAGGTCGAGGCCATGCGCGGCCGGTTGCAGCAAGCCGGCAGCGACGTGCCGGAGGTCGCCGTGGCGGTCGGCGGCCCGCCGCCTTCCGTGAATCCCCGCAATCCGCGCACGATGCCGCGGCCCAATTACGGCGGCCGATCCAGCCAAGCCCGAACCCACACGCTGCAGCCAGGCGAGAACCTCTACAGTCTGTCCCGGCGGTACGGCGTCGCGTTTACAACCCTGAAGGCCGCCAACCCGCGCCTGATGCGTAACTCCCGCGACCTCAAGCCGGGGGTCACCGTTTACATCCCCGCCAAGCGCACCCCGTAAGGCCTCGCCGTGCGCCGGTTGGCCTTCCCAGTCATCCTCCTGTTTTGGCTGGTGATGAATGCGCTCCTGTGGCGCGCCGAGTACGGCGACACCGGCCGGGGCAGCCGTGTCTCCAACGACGTGGTGCTCGACAAAATTTTCAACGCACCTGACGCCTCCAACCTGCGGGTGTTCCAAAACGGCCAGTCGCTTGGCTTCATCCGTTGGGAAATCATCCCCGATGAGGTTTACTTCGGCGGCACCAACCAGCCGGCCGGCCGTGTCGAGTCGATCAAGGGCTACACCCTCGCGCTGGATGGCCGGCTTGATGTCGAGTCACTGCAGGGGAAGTTGCGATTCACCCTCCGCTCGACGCTGGACGCCGACCTCGAGTGGCAGAGCGTCAGCGCAACGATCGATATGCCCCCCAGCACATGGGAGTTTGCGGCGGCGGCAACCAATCAGGTGCTGATCGTGAAACACGACGGGGCGCTTGGCCAATGGGAACGCACGACACCGCTTGGCCAACTGCGCAACCCCGCCGCATTGGCCGAGCAGTTCGCCGGGCCGCTTGTTGCGCCGCTGCTCAAGCCGTTGCTGCCGCCCAATGTCCCGCTTGGCCAAGCGGGCACCGCGCCGCTCGTGCTTGGCCTTGAGTGGGTCGTCTACAACGACGCCATTCGGTTCGGCAGCACGCGCGTCCGCATTTATCGTCTCGAGGCCAAGCTGCCCGGCGAGCGTGCCGTCACGGTTTTGGTGAGCCGCGTGGGCGAGATTTTGCGGGTCACTTTCCCCGGCCAACTGGAGTTCATCAACGAAAACATTCCCCTGCGAAAGCCGGGCCGCAAATGATAGAGATCGAGCATTTAACCAAGCACTTCGGCGACCTGAAGGCGGTCGACGACGTCAGCCTGACAGTGTCGAAGGGGGAGTTTTTCGTCATTCTCGGCCCCAATGCTGCCGGCAAAACCACCACCATCAAGGTCATGGCTGGGCTGATGAAACCGACGAGCGGCTCGGTGCGGATTTGCGGATTCGACATCGGCGTCAGCCCGATCGAGGCGCGTCGGCGCATGGCCTACGTGCCGGACTTTCCGTTCCTCTACGACAAGCTCACGCCGGCTGAATTCTTCCGGTTCACCGGCAAATTATTCGGGATGGAGGAGGCCGCGATGGAGGCCGAGGCCGAGCGCTTGGCCAAACGGTTCAACCTCGGCGAGTTTTTGGCCAAGCCGATCGAGGGCCTGTCGCACGGCACCAAGCAGCGCGTGGCCATCGTCTCCGCGCTGATGCACTCGCCGGAGGTTGTCGTATTCGACGAGCCGATGGTTGGGCTCGACCCGCATCACTCCCGAGTACTCAAGGACACCCTGCGCGAACAGGCTGACGCCGGTGTGACGGTGTTCGTCTCCACCCACCAACTCAGCGTCGCCGAGGAGATGGCCGACCGCATCGGCATCATGCACCAGGGCCGCCTCGCTGCCGTCGGGTCGCACGAGGAGCTGCAGGCGGCGAACCGCGATAGCACGCTCGAGTCGATCTTCCTGTCGCTCACCAACGACGACGAGTGAACGACGCGAAGCCCATCCCGCACTGGCGACTGTTGGTCGGGGTCAACCGCACACAAAGCTGGCGGCGGCTCAAGTCGGCCGTGGCGCAGTCGCGGCTGCACGCATTCCTCATGGGCCTGTTCGTCGTGGGTTACGCCTGGCTGGCGTACGCACTGTTTCACAAGGCGCTGCAATTCACCTCGAGCTTCCCCGGACTCGGGCCGGTGCTGATCGAGCGAATGATGTTTCTGCTGTTCGCATTCCTGTTTTTGCTGCTGCTGCTCAGCAACGTCATCATCAACTTCACCAACCTGTTCCGAAACAAGGAAACGCAGTTCCTGCTGTCGCTGCCGGTGCCGCGCCAGGTTGTTTATCGGTGGAAAATTTTCGAGTCCGGCATCCTGGCGTCGTGGGCGTTTTTGTTCCTGATCGCGCCACTGGTGGCGGCGTACGGCGCGACCTACAATGCGCCGTGGCATTTTTACCTTGTGACGCCGTTGTTTGTGGCGTTGTTCGTCGTGCTGCCGGCCATCCTCGGCAGTTGGGCGGCGCTGGGACTGGCGCGTTGGGTGGATCGGCGGGCGTTTCAGGTGGCCGCCGTGCTGGCGGTGATCGTGTTGATCGTCGCCGCCAGCTCGTGGCTGCAGCCGGAGACGGTGACCGACGAGATGCTCGAGACGCGCGTGCTCGATGTCGTTGACCGGCTGCTGGCACGCACGCGGTTTTCGCTGTTCCCGTTCCTGCCAAGCTACTGGGTGTCGAGCGGGATCACCCAATGGGTTGAGGGCGCGTTGATGGGAACGTTTTTCTTCGGCTTGGTTTTGCTGAGTCACACGCTCTTTTTCGGTTACCTCGCCTTGACGCGGACGGGCGGTTTTTTTTACGGGGCGCTCTCGGCGGTGAATAGCCGGGGCGGCGGAACGGCGGCGGGTTGGAAATTCTGGAAACGCAAACCGGCGCTTGACCAGGCGGCGTTCGCGCCCAGGCCGCTCGATCGCCTGGCCAGGCTGCTGTGGTGGGGCCGCGGCGACACGCGGGCGCTGATCGTGAAGGACATCCGCACCTTTTGGCGGGACGCTACGCAGTGGGGCCAGTCGCTGATCCTGTTTGGCCTGTTGATCGCGTACATCGTGAACCTGCGCCACTTCTCGCACCGGCTGACGAGCGACTTTTGGATCGACCTCACCTCGTACCTGAACCTCGGCGCATGCGCGCTGAACCTCGCCACGCTGACGACGCGGTTCGTCTTTCCGCAAATCTCGCTCGAGGGTAAGCGCATCTGGATCATCGGCATGGCGCCGCTCGGGATGCGCCGCACGCTCATGGCCAAATTCCTCTTCTCGACCGCCGTGTCGATGGGCGTGACGATGGCTCTGGTGGGGGCGTCGTGCGCGATGCTCTCGATTCCGCCCGGGCGTATTCTATATTTCACGCTGACCGTTGGCGTGATGGCGTTCACGCTCAACGCGCTGGCGGTGGGCCTCGGCGCGGTGTACCCGAATTTCCGCGAGGACAACCCGAGCAAGATCGTCAGTGGCTTCGGCGGCACGCTCTGCCTCGTGCTGAGTTTCCTCTACATCATCGGCATGCTGAGCCTGATGGCGGCGACATCGCGCTGGGCATTCGGCGGCAGCTCGGTGGCGGTGTTTTGGCTGGGGTGGGTGGTGTTTCTCGGTGGCTCATTCCTGCTCGGCTGGCTGCCGCTACGTGCCGGCATCCGCAAAATGGCCAGCGTGGAAATCTAGCCGCTTGGCCAGGCGCGGGTCAGATTTTGGCGGGGCGCCAGTCGATGAGTTTCAGCTGGACGGAGCGGCGGCCGTTGAAGTCGTTGATCTGCGGTGCGACGGCGATGTCGAAGGTGTCTTTCGGCTCGTCTTCGGGCTTGAGGTTCCACGCGACGACTTCGCAGGCACCGTGCTCGTCGGTCACCCAAAACTTGGCGTGCTGTTTATCGCGCCCCATGCGGTAAATGGGACTTGACAGGGTGAGTTCGGCGACGAGGAACTGGATCTCCGGGTTGCCCTGGCCAAGCGGCTCGAGTTGGCGCATTTCCTCGATGTGCACGAGTGTCAGTTCCGAGAGGTCGGTCCCGGCGTCGAGCTTGAGCGGCGGCTGGAACATGTCGGGCGTGATGTTTTTTTTGGCGATCTCGTTGATGCGTTCGCGGAAGGCGTCGAGCCGGCCGGGCTTGACGGAGACGCCGGCGGCCATGGCGTGTCCGCCGTGGTCGTTGAGAAGGTCGTCGCAGCCGCGCATGGCCTCGGCAAGGTCGAAGCCCTCGATGCTGCGGGCGGAGCCTTTCCAGCCGTCGCCGTCGCTGGCGAGGATGAAGGTGGGCCGGTAGAATTCGCGCATGACGCGGGAGGCGACAATGCCGATGACGCCGAGGTGCCACTCCATGTTGCCCTCGACGATGACGAAATCGTTCGCGGGGTCAAACCGCTGGCGGACGCTCTCCACGGCCTGTGTGGAGATGTCACGCTCGATCTCCCGGCGCTCGCGGTTGTAGTTGTCCAGGGTGTCGGCGGCCTTCTCGGCCTCGTAGTGGTCCCGGGCCAGCAGGAGGTTCAGCGCCGCATCCGGGTTGTCCATTCTGCCGGCGGCGTTGAGTCGGGGGCCAAGGTGGAACCCGATGTTGAACACGGTGACCGGCTTGGAGACGTTGGCCACTTTCTTGAGGGCGAGGAGGCCGGGCCGGGTGGTCTCACCGAGTTGCTCAAGGCCGGAGCGGACCAGCTTCCGGTTCTCACCGGTCAACGGCACGAGGTCAGCCACGGTGCCAAGCGCGACGAGGTCGAGGTACTGCTTGAGGTCGAGGTCGCGTTCCTTTTGCAGCCCCTCCTGGCGGCCGCGCTTGACGAGTGCGTGGGCGAGCTTGAAGGCGAGGCCCACGGAGCAGAGTTCCTGGAAGTTCGGGTAATTGTCTCTGAGCTGGGGGTTGATCATGGCCAGCGGCTCGGGCGGCGGCGTGCTGATCTGGTGATGGTCCAGCACAAGGACGTCGATCTTCCGCTCGTTGAGAAACTCGATGGCCTCGACGGCGGTTGAGCCGCAGTCGACGGCGAGCACGATGTTGGCCTCGAACTGCTCGAGGCATTTTTCGAGGGCCACGGCGCTCAGGCCGTAGCCGTCGTCGAAGCGGCCGGGGAGGTGCGGCTGCACGGTCCAGCCCAGCTCGGTCAGCATCTCAACAAGCAACGCCGTGGAGCTGACGCCGTCCACGTCGTAGTCGCCATAGATCAACAACCGCTCGTTGTTTTCTCGCGCCTTCCAGAGCCGCTCGACGGCGGCGTCCATGTTTGGAATCAGGAACGGGTCGGCCAACAACTTAAGCCTTGGATTCAGGAACTCGCTGACTTCGGCCTTACTGGTGACGCCCCGGTTGACGAGGCATTGGGCCATGAGTGGCGAGAGCGGCAGCTCGCGAATGAGTTGGCCGGTTAAGAGCGGTTGTGAGGGCGCGAGGCTCCAGCGATATTTCACGCCGGAATCCGAACCCTCCTTGATGTCCGGATCAGTTTGTCAGGGTTATTGTTCATACAACTAAAAATTCTCCCGGCGGCTGCACTTGGCCAAGCGCTTGGCTTTCACTTTTCCCCGGCCTTTTCCGGTTCCTTTTTCGGTGCCAAGCACGACGCGACGATGGACAGGCCAAGGATCGCCCCGATGATGCCGAGGACGGCGTTGTGGTGGCCTTCGAAGTTCAGCCAAGCGGGATGGCCTTCCCAAAGGACGACCAGCATCTTGAACCCGATGAACACCAGCACGAGTGCCATCCCGTACTTCAGATAGCGGAAGTGCCGGAGCAGCCCCACCAAGACGAAGTAGAGCGACCGCAGGCCCAAAATAGCAAACACATTTGACGTGAAAACAATGAACGCATCGGTGGTGATGCCGAAGATGGCCGGGATGGAGTCCACCGCAAAAATGAGGTCGGTCGTCTCGACCATGATCAGGCACAGGGCCAGCGGCGTGAGGGCACGACGACCGCTCAGGCGGGTGAAAAAGTGCTGTCCATCATACTCTGTTGCAATCGGATAGATCTTTCGGGCCAGGCGAATGACGATATTTTTCTCCGGCTCCACCTCCTCGTCGCCGGCAAAAAGCATCTTGATGCCGGTGAACAGCAGGAACGCGCCGAAGACGTACAGGATCCAGTGGAACCGCTCGATCAATTCCGCCCCGGACAGGATCATCACGCCGCGCATCACGAGGGCGCCGAGAATGCCCCAGAACAGCACGCGATGCTGATACTCCAGCGGCACACGGAAGTAGGTGAAAATCAGCGCGATCACGAACACGTTGTCCATCGACAACGACAACTCCACCACGTAGCCGGTGATGAAAAGCTTGGTGTGGGAGGGCTGCCATTTTTCGATTATCACCGGTGCCAGCCAGAAGGCGAACGCCATGGCCATCGAAAACCAAATGGTCGTCCACATCAGCGCTTCACCGAAGTCGACCGCGCGCGGTTTGCGGTGGAACACGCCGAGGTCGAGCGCGAGAAACACCAGCACCGCGCCCAGGAA